>JALZAX010000286.1 GCA_030948055.1 Verrucomicrobiota bacterium
GGATCGAGCCGCGCGATCCGCCAGCTCTCGTTAGGCTGTTCCTCTCCGCGCAAAACATAAAACGCGCCGTTGGCAAAGGCGTGGCCGCAGATTTCCGCGCCGACTTCGATCGTGCGCAGAATTTTGCCCGCGCTATCGAGTTGCAGGATGCGCTTCTTGTACCACTGGCTCAGATAGAGATGCATGCCGTCATAACTCAGATAAGAACCGGTAAAATCCGGGCAGGCCAACCGCTCGTTAGGTACAAATCCCTGGCCCGGGATGAAGCGCCAAATGTAACGGTCGTCGTCATCACCTTCGCCGATGGTGAAACGCAATTCCTTGCCGGTGGAGACTGCGGCCCACGGAATTCCCGGCGCCTCCATTTCCTCTGCCACTTTCCAGGTCGAAAGATCGATGCGGTAAATGCGCCGCAAATCGCGCGAGCCGAACCAAAGGGCGCCATCGTACCAGGCCAGAGCCTGCGGCGCGATCGCGGGCGCGGGGTGCCGCTCTAAATTCCGAACGGCTGATAACTCAGACGTGTGCATGACTTTTGCCTAACGAGTAGTTAATCGATTAGCTCTTCGGATAATTCGCATCAGTCTTCACTTCTTCGATCTGGAGAGTGTGACGCTTGCCGTGCGCGCCGTTGAGCAGAAACCACTGATAAGCATCGAGAGTTTTGAAAGCCGGATGCTCTTCGAAATGATCGCGCAGATCGTCCTTTGTATCTTTCAGGTAGGCGATTTCCGCCGCGCGGGTCGCTTCGAAGTTTTTGATCAGCTCTTCCTTGGTCGCGAAACGGCCCGTCGGTACCAGTACCTCCGGGGCCTTCGCTTTGCGCGATCGATCGATCACCTTCGTCAGGATCATCTCATCTTTGCCTGCCACTTCCGCGCGCTTCTCCGGGGCAGCTGGCGCCTTCATCATTTTTTCGCTGATCAATTTCCAAATCGTATCTTCCGCGACCGCGATGTGTTCGGAACATTCCGCGATCGACCAGCGATCCGGCGCGGCTTTGAATTTCCATTGCGCATCGGACAGGCCATTGATCGACGCGAGAAAGTCTTTTTGCGTTTCCTTCAAGTAATCGATGGCGTGGTCGCGTTCTTCTTTGGTGAGCGTGGTCGCGGCCGGCGTGCTCTGCGCAAAAAGCGCCGACGTCGGCAGGAGTAAGGCAAGCAAGATCGGGAGTGGGCTTCTCATGCCTACTTTCTCACGCAAGAAAGCGCCGCCGGCAACCACATCCGCAGATCGGAAAGAATTTGCGTGCCGCTTTTTCACCCTCCGTGTTACTTAGAAGAATGAGATCGCCGGGATTCCGACTCCATCGATTATCTGGGATTGCCGTCGTTTCGCTTTTGTTTGTTTCGCAAATGCCAGCTGCCCCAGCTCCTGCAGAGCGCGTCGGCGAAATCCAAAACGCGCTGCGCGCCGCGAAACTCGATGGCTGGCTCTTCTACGATTTTCGCGGGAGCGATCCCCTCGCCTTGCGCATTTTGAAATTGGACGAGCACGCGGTGGGATCGCGTCGCTGGTTCTATTTCGTACCCGCGTCGGGGGAATGCACCAAGATTGTGCATCGGATCGAACCGGCCAAGCTGAATGCTCTGCCCGGCGAGCGTGTCGAATACAGCAGCTGGCGGGAACTGCAGGAGGCACTGCGCGGTTGTTTGCCGAGTCCGCACAAACAGCCGCGCATTGCCATGCAGTATTCGCCGATGAACGACGTGCCTTACATGTCGCGCGTCGACGCCGGCACGATTGAGCTCATCCACTCGTTAGGCGCGAGTGTCGTGACCAGCGCGGAATTGGTTCAACAATTCGAGGCCGGCTGGTCGCCGGAGCAATTACAAATGCACATCGAAGCTTCCGATAAAATGCATGGCATCTTTTTCGATGCCTTCGCCGAGATCGCGCGCCGCATTCGCTTCGACCTGCCGATGACGGAATACGACATCGAGCAATTCATAATCAAGCGCTGGCATGAAGAAGGCATGGGTGGCGAGCACGACGATGCCATCGTCTCGGTGAACGCGAATACCGCCAACCCGCACTACACGCCGACGAAAGAGAAGGCCGAGCCGATTAAGCGCGGAGATTTTGTTCTGCTCGATCTCGCCTCAAAACTACGCAGACCGGGTGCGGTTTTTACGGATCAGACCTGGACTGGCTATGTGGGCGAAGAAGTACCTAACGAGTACAAGAAAATTTTCGACGTTGTGCGCGAAGCACGCGACTCCGCGGTGGAGTTCGTGCGCAAGAATATCCGTGAAGGCAAATCCATCCGGGGCGCCGATGTCGATGACGTCTCCCGCGGTGTGATCACGCGCGCCGGCTATGGGGAATACTTCACCCATCGCACCGGGCACTCCATCGGGGAAGAAGTCCACGGCAACGGCGTCAACATCGACAATTTTGAAACACGCGATTCCCGCCGGATCACACCGGGCGTTTGTTTCTCCATCGAGCCCGGCATCTACCTTAAAGGAAAGTTCGGCGTCCGGTCCGAGATCGACGTTTATGTCCGGGAGAAGGATATCGAGGTGACGGGCCAGCCAATTCAAACCGAGATCGTCCCGATCCTCAAACAGTAATAGTAGGCGGCGACGAATGCCTAACGAGAGCTAGTCGTCCGACTTATCGTCATCGTCATCATCCTCGTCGGAAGCGGCATCACCCTTCCCCGCCTTGATCGTGAATTTCACTGTCGTGACAACCTGGTCATCGGAATAAATGTCGACGTGATATTTCCCGACCGGCCAACCCTTGGTCGGTTTGCTCAGGGAAAACGCGCCGACGAAATCATCCTTATCGCCAGTCACCGAAGCTTCATCGATTTTTGTATTCGCCGGAGCAGCCTCGCCTACATCATCAGCGATCCACACACTACGCAGGGTGTCGCTCTTTTTTGTTCCGCTGGTTTTGAAGAAAACATACACCTTCGGCACATCCGCGGTGAAGGTGTCGGTCGGCTTTGAATCCTTATCCTTCGCGGTGGTGGCTTCGACTTTCGGAGCCGCGTGCAGGTGCGCCGCAAAGACGAAGGAGAGGGCGAGTAGTGCGAAAACGCGTTTCATGCCGATGACCCTCGACTATTTCTTCTCTTCCGCCAGGGCAAAGATTGTTTGTGGCGCAAACAAGAGCAACTCTCCTCGAAATCCACCATTCCCTGTCTACAATGCTTCATGGATACGAACCGACTGGAAGCCTTCAGTGATGGCGTTCTCGCGATCATTATTACCATCATGGTCTTGGAATTGAAGGTGCCTCATGGCTCCGACTTCGGCGCCATCCAACCAGTCCTCCCGGTCTTCCTCACCTACATCCTTAGCTTCATCTACGTTGGTATCTACTGGAATAACCATCACCACTTAGTCAAAGCCAGCCGCGTCGTCACGGCCGGCATTATGTGGGCGAACCTGCACTTGTTATTCTGGCTTTCACTTTTTCCCTTTGCCACTGGCTGGATGGGTGCAAACCATTTCACCGCTCTGCCCTCAGCGGTTTATGGCGGGGTTCTCTTCATGGCCGCCAGCGCCTACTACCTCCTGCAGACCTTCATCGTGTCCGCGCACGGTGGACGCTCCAAACTCGCTAAATCCATCGGCAATGATAACAAAGGCAAGCTTTCTCCTCTCTTATATGCGGTCGCCATCGCCCTCTCTTTCTTTCGACCGTGGATAGCGGGATGCATTTACGTAGGTGTCGCTCTCCTCTGGCTCGTCCCTGATCGGCGCCTGGAAAAAGTTGTGGATGAAGCGAAATGAATGAACTCAGTGCGTATCTTCCTACTCACCGCGATCGCCATGATCGCTTTTGCCAGTAATTCCATTCTTTGTCGCCTCGCCCTCAGGCAGACTGCAATTGATCCCGCCAGTTTCACCTTCATCCGAATCTTGTCCGGCGCGATTGCACTCTGGCTTATCATGCAAATTCGGCGCGCGTCTTTGCAT
>JALZAX010000287.1 GCA_030948055.1 Verrucomicrobiota bacterium
TTTGCTCGCCCACTCCGGGAACGCGCGCGAAGTCGCCCAGCCGCGTCGGCAGACTGCGCGCCATCTCCCGCAGGGAGACATCGGAGAAAATGACGTAGGCGGGAACATTTCGCTCGTCCGCCAGTTTGCGGCGGAGGATTCGCAACCGTTCGAAGAGCGCTTCATCACACTCGATCGCGCCGGCCCTCTTGGTCTTCGCTTTTTCCGCGACATCAGGCTGCTTGGTCAACGTAACCGGCTTACGTTCGCGGAGCATTTCCCACCCAGCACTCGTTAGGCTAAGTGTGGCGAATTTTCCCGGCGCGGCCTCGAGCAGGCCCATGCGCAGGAGTTCGCGACCCAGCGCCAGCCATGCGGGCCGCTTCAATTCGTGGCCGATGCCGTAGGTGGAAATCGTATCGTGCCCGCGCTGCCGCACAGCTTCCGTCTTCGCGCCGGTCAACACCTCCACTATGTGATTCAATCCGAAACCGAAGCCGCTTTTTTGTTGGATGCGATGCACACAGGAGAGAAATTTTTGCGCTGCGATTGTCCCATCAAAGGTCTCACGCGGAGTCAGGCAATTATCGCAACCATTACAGGACTCGTTAGGCCGCTCTTCCCCGAAGTAGCGTAACAAAACCGCCCGTCGGCATTCCCGCGTCTCGGCGTAGTGCACCATTTGCCGCAGCTGCTCGTGCGCGATGCGCTGTTCTTTTTCGCTTTTCTCCTCGATGAAACGAGTCTGTTTAACGACGTCGGCCGCGCTGAAAAGCAGCACGCATTCGCTCGGCAGTCCATCGCGCCCGGCGCGGCCTGTCTCCTGATAATAGCTCTCGATATTCTTCGGGAGATCGTAATGCACCACGTAACGCACGTTCGGCTTGTTGATTCCCATTCCGAAAGCGATCGTCGCCGTCACCACCCGCACATCGTCGCGCAAAAACATTTCTTGATGTTTCGTGCGCTCGCCGCTTTCCAAACCGGCGTGGTAGGGTTTCGCCGAAATGCCTTCCTCACTCAGTTTGCGCGCGAGCGTGTCGGCCGTTTTTCGGCTCGCGCAATAAACGATCCCGCACTCGTTAGGCCGCGATTGCACAAAATCGCGCAATTGATCATAGACGGACGACTTCGCCGCGACTCGATAGCTCAGGTTAGGCCGATCGAAGCTAGCCACATAACACTGCGGCTCGCGCAACTTCAGCTGCTTGAGAATGTCCTCGCGCACTCGCTCGGTCGCCGTGGCGGTTAACGCCATCACCGGAACATCCGGAAAATTGGTCCGCAACTTTTTCAGCTCGCGATATTCCGGCCGAAAATCGTGACCCCATTCGCTGATGCAATGCGCTTCATCGATTGCGATCTGCGCGATCTTCCAATTGAGCGCGCGCTCCAAAAATGAATCGAGCATCAGCCGTTCCGGCGCGACGTAGAGCAATTTGAATTGGTTTTGATGCAATCCGCGCAAACGGGATCGCGCTTCCGTGGCGTCGAGCGTCGAATTGAGATAGGTCGCGGCAATTCCGCTCGTTCGCAGCGCGTCCACCTGGTCTTTCATCAGCGCAATCAACGGCGAAACCACAATTGTCATTCCATCGCGCAACAAGGCCGGCAGTTGAAAGCAAAGCGACTTGCCGCCGCCGGTCGGCATGAGCGCGAAGACATCCCGGCCCGCCAGGGCATCGCGAACAATCTCCTTCTGCAGCGGACGAAAGTCCGAGTAACCAAAGTATTTCTTGAGCGACGTTTCCAGCTCCATTGCGCGCATCTTAATCTGACCGCATCTTTTGCGTCTCGATTTTTTTTGGAATGGTCGAGGAGTTCTTGCGATCTGAAAGGCGTTTGCGTCTAATGCATGTCGGTAGCAAGCGACGACTCGTTAGGCAAAGATGACCCGGGAACTAGTCCTATGACCGCACCCCCGAGCGAGGAAACCGGGTCGGCTGTTTTTATCTCTTATTCGAGGAAGGACAAGGACTTCGTCCATAAGCTGGATGATGGACTGAAGAAACGCGGGCGCGAAGCGTGGGTGGACTGGGAGGATATTCATCCGGCCGAAGAGTTCATGCAGGCCATCTATAGCGCGATCGAAGGCGCGAATGCGGTCATCTTTGTCGTGACGCCTGACTCCGTGGCTTCAAAAGTGTGCAGCCTCGAGTTAGCTCACGCCGCCAGGCATAATAAGCGCCTCATCCCTGTCATCGCGCGTCACGTCGAAGACAGCGAAGTGCCGGAAGCTCTGGCTAAGCTTAACTGGATTTGTTGTCGGGAAGACGACGATTTTGAAAAGGCTTTGGACCAGCTTATCGCGGCGCTCGATACCGATCTGGAATGGGTGCATGCTCACACTCGTCTGCTGACCCGTGCCTTAGAGTGGCAAGCTAAAGGTAAGAATAATAGCTTCGCTCTGCGTGGTGACGACCTGCGAGAAGCAGAACAGTGGTTAACGGAGTCTGGCTCCGGCAAGGAGCCAAAGCCAACGGTCCTTCAAACGGCTTATATCATTGCCAGCCGCAATGCCGCGACCCAAATCCAGCGCAAAATAATTGCGGGAGTTAGTTTATTCGCCCTCGTTGCTGTCGTCTTGGCTATTATCGCCGCAGTCGAAAAGCGACATGCTACCGCAGCGGCTGGCCGGGCCACGCGCGCCAGGGAATCCGCCGAACAACTGGTCGGGTATATGATAAAAGACCTGCGCGAAAAGCTCGAGCCGGTCGGCCGTTTGCATCTCCTCAACGAAGTAAATCAAGGTGTGAAGCGCTACTTCGACAGGCTGAAGAAAGAGGATGAGACGCCGGGTAGTCAGGCGCAACGCGCCCTTATGGCGAATAACTACGGCGCAGTTCTCTTCGCGCAAGGTAACACCGCAGAGGCTTTGCAGAGCTATCGCGCCGGTTTAGCTATCCGCGAAACCCTTCTGGCGAGCGAGCCCCACAATCCGAACTATGAGTTTGAAGTAGCCGAGAGCCATCGTCTGATCGCAGGGCCAGTGGCGCAAAGCGATTTGGGTGAAGCAATAAAGGAGTTTCGAGTCGCCTTGGACATGCTAAAGGAGGCTCTACAACATCACCCCGAAGACAACCTTTGGCAGGAGGAACTAAGCAGCTGTTACAACGGGATGGGTGACATCCAGGATTGGCAAGGCGACGCCGATGAAGCCATGGAGAGCTACAACAAGGCACGGGCTATCACTGAGAACCTGCTTCAGGCGGAACCGACTAATAGCTCCTGGCAGCGCGATCTTTCCGGGACCTATAAGCGTATCGCCAACGTGCGCGGCGAACAGGGTGATTTGATCGAGGCGATCAACAGTTATCGCGAAAGCCTGGCTATTTCGAAGACTTTGGCCGAGAGCGACCCGAGTAACGCTCAGCGACAGTTCGACCTCGCGGTTAGTCATGGTTATCTCGGGGTCGCTTTGCAAAACGCAGGGGTGCACGCAGAGGCAACGGAGGAATTTCTCGTCTACCGCGAAATTATGGAGAACCTCGCCCGGCAGGATCCGGGCAATGCCATTTGGCAGCGCGAGCTCAGCGTTACCTATAACCGGGTAGGCGATATGCAGGCCGTGGAAGGCGATGTAGCTGGAGCGCTGAAGAGTTATCAGGCGAACCTAGCTATTGCGCAAAGCCTGGTAGCGCGAGACGCAGCCAACGCTTCCTGGCAGCGCGACCTCGGAGTTAGCTACAACAAGGTCGGCGAGGTTCTGTTCGCACAGAAGGATTTCGGAAAAGCTCTGGAAAATTTCCAGCGCAGCCTGGCCATCGCGGAAGAATTAATCGCGCGCGATCCAGACCACGCTCGCTGGCAGCTGGACATGGCCTTTAGCAGGAGAAAGATTGGCGACGTTCAGCGGATGCAAGGAGACATCGACGGCGCCCTCGAGAGTTATAATAAGACCTTGGCGATTGCGCAAAAGCTTCTCAGCCAGAGGCCGAAGAACACCGACTA
>JALZAX010000288.1 GCA_030948055.1 Verrucomicrobiota bacterium
CAGGCGAAGAAGCATCGCATCACCACCTATCGCCGCCTCAATCTTCTCGACGAAATGCGCACTTGTCTGGCCGACGGATTCCCCTTTGTCTTCGGCTTCACCGTTTATGATTCGTTCGAATCCGCGGCGGTAGCGCAGTCCGGTGTGGTCAATCTTCCATTGCCGAAAGAGAAAGTAATCGGCGGCCATGCGGTCATGGCCGTGGGCTACAACGATGCGCAACAGCGCTTCATCATCCGTAATTCGTGGAACACCGACTGGGGCATGAAAGGATACTTCACCATGCCCTACGAATATTTGTCCGATCGCAATCTGTCGGATGACTTCTGGACCGTCCGCAGTGCGCAGGAAGGATAACGCTCGCTAAGAAATTTCGATCGCCTTTTCCAAGAGCGACATCGCTTCGTCTAACGAGCGCGAATCGCGAGCGTGCACGGTCAACGCTTGCTCGCCCGCTGCGACTTCCTCGCCGACTTTTTTTATCCCGGAAAAGCCAACCGCAAAATCGATTGGGTCGTTCGCTTTTCGCCGACCTGCGCCTAAAAAAACTGATGCGCGTCCGATAGATTCTGCGTCCATCTGTCGAATCACGCCGGATTTTTTCGCTGCCAAAGGCTGCTGAATCGGCGCGCGATGAATCTGTGCGAGATTTTCCAGGGCAGGTCCGTCCCCATCTTGCGCTTCCACTAGCTGGACGAATTTCTTCCACGCACTTCCATCAGCCAGCCACTTCGCGAGTTGAACGCGAGGAACGACGGAAATTTTTTCCGCCAGATCGAGAACCAAATCGATCAAATCTTTTGGTCCGCCGCCGCGGAGAATTTCTACGCACTCGATCACTTCGAGGGCGTTACCCACTGCTCGACCGAGCGGTTCGTCCATCGGGTTGAGCAGATAACTTGTCTCCACTCCCATGAGCTTTCCGACTTCACTCATCGACGCCGCTAGCTGCTCCGCCTCCGCGCGCGTTTTCATGAATGCGCCCGCGCCGAATTTCACATCGAGCACGAGGCGGTCGAGATTCTCCGCCAGCTTCTTGCTCATGATACTGGCGACGATCAATGGCTGCGACGGAACAGTGCCTGTCACGTCGCGAAGCGCGTAAAGTTTCTTGTCGGCAGGGCAAATGTCGGCCGTTTGGCCGATCATAAAAACGCCGACGCGTTCCAGCTGCGCCAGCGCGCGTTTCTCATCGAGGTTCACATCGAAACCTGGAATGCTTTCCAGTTTGTCGAGCGTTCCGCCGGTAATCCCCAGTCCGCGGCCGGAAATCATCGGTACCCAGACATCGTCGCAGGCTAATAACGGCGCCAGGACTAACGAGACCTTATCGCCCACGCCGCCGGTCGAATGTTTGTCCACCTTGGGTGGCGAGCCGGCAGGATAATTAAGCACGCGCCCGCTGTGCATCATCGCCATTGTCAGGTGTTGCGTCTCCACCGCGGTCATGCCGCGGAAAAAAACCGCCATGGCCCACGCGCTCATTTGATAGTCCGCCACTTCGCCGCGCGTGAAGGCGTCGATGAGGAAGCTAATCTCTTCCGCACTTAGCTCCGCGCCTTCGCGTTTTCTTTCGATCAGGGACGGAATGTGCATTTGAAAAAATTGGCGAGCGTTTCTGCGATAAAGCTAAACGAACTTTTCGTGCCGAGGTCGCGCATTTCGTTTTGGTGCAAGATAAACAACGGCACTTCCTCGCGGGTGTGATCGGTTCCGCGAAAAGTTGGGTCGTTCCCGTGATCGGCCGTGATGATGAACAAGTCGTTAGGCTGAACGCTCGGCAGAAATCTGCCTAACCAGTCATCAAACTCGCGCAGCGCGCGTGCGTAACCGGCGACATCGCGCCGATGACCGAAGAGCATGTCGAAATCGACCAGATTGGCGAAGATAAGACCATTCGTCAGGCGCGGCCATAATTCAGAAATGCGTTGCATGCCATCGCGATTTGACGCGGTCGGATAACTACTCGTTAGGCCTTCGCCGGCGAAAATATCGCTGATTTTTCCGACGCCGATAACTTCTGCGCCGGTCTCGCTGATGGCATTGAGAACAGTGCGGGGCGGTTTCATGGAGTAATCGTGCCGGTGTGCCGTGCGATGAAAATTTCCCGCTTCGCCTCCGAACGGTCGCGCGATGACGCGGCCGATGTGAAAAGGATCCGCGTGCCGGCGCGCGATTTCGCAAATTCCGTAGAGCCGTTCGATCGGAATGATCTCTTCATGCGCGGCAATCTGCAGAACTGAATCCGCTGACGTGTAAAGAATTGGTTTTCCGGTTCGTATATGTTCGGCGCCGAGTTCTTCGAGAATAGTCGTGCCACTGCGCGCGTAGTTGCCAATGAATTCTATGCCTGCTTCCTGCTCGATTGGCCTAACGAGTTCTTCCGGGAACTTTTCAAAAGTCGCGAACGGTTCGTCGAGAATTACACCGGCGATTTCCCAATGGCCAGTCGTCGTGTCCTTTCCCGCGGAGCGTTCCCGCATCCGTCCGTAGCTCGCGCGAAATTTTCCGTGCTCGCCTTTCAGCAAAGCGGAAAGGCCTAACGAGTCCAAATTTGGCAAAGTCAAATCCGGCATGCGTTCGAAAATGTGTCCGAGCGTATTAGCTCCTTCATCGCCGTAGCTCGCGGCGTCGGGTGCATGGCCAATGCCGACGCTGTCGAGAACGAGAAGCAGCGCGCGCACCGACAATCAAAGACCGATCGGATGCCAGGCGGTCTTCATTTCGACAGTGTCGAGAATCCAATACGGATTTTCTCCGTCATCGGCCCGCCATTGCGCGGGAGTCAGTTCGCGCCGCACGTAGCGCTTCACGTTGAAGTGCCCACCGCTTTGCAATTCCTTCCCGATCTTCTCGTCGCCGGACGCGTCCACAATGGCATTCACATCCATGTGACTGGCAAAATGCGGCGCGAGTTCCGCGCGATCGCCCGCGAGGATGTTGACCACTCCGCCAGGCAAATCACTCGTGGCGATGATTTCCGAAAAGGTGAGCGCGGGGAGCGGATCAGTCGGTGAAGCCAGCGCAATCACCGTATTGCCCGCGAGAATAATGGGCGCGACTAACGAGACCAGCGCGACCAGCGCCGGTTCATCCGGACACAGCGCAACGACCACGCCGGTCGGTTCCGGCATGACGAAATTAAAATGCGAACTCGCGACCGGATTCACCGCGCTGAAAATTTGCTGAAACTTGTCTGTCCAGCCCGCGTAGTGAACAAGTCGATCAATGGCGAGCGTGGTCTCGTTAGGCAAACGCGATTTCCTGGCGCCGTTCGATTGCGCCACTTCTGCTTCCAGCTCGGCGCGACGCCGCTCCAACATTTCCGCCGCACGATAGAGAATCTGTCCACGCAAGTACGCACTTTGTTTGGCCCAGCCAGGCTGCGCCTTGCGCGCGGCTACGGCCGCGTCGCGAAAATCCTTCCGCGAGGCGCGCGAATAATTGACGCCGCGGATGATATTGACCCGTCCGCTCTCGCTCCGGACAAACTTCCCGCCGATGTAAAGCTTGTAGGTTTTCTGGACTGCGAGTCTGTTAGTTCGCGCGGGCACGAAGTGAGAATTGCGTAACACCGCGAAAAAGAAAATGGTAAACCTCCAAAGCGGGCATGGATAAGAGCGACAAGATTTTCCTTGCGGGACACAAAGGATTGGTCGGCAGCGCGCTGGTGCGTCGCCTGCAGACGGAAGGTTTTAGCAATCTTTTGCTGCGCGATCGCAGGCAACTCGATCTGCGCAACGAAGGCGCGGTCGCCGAGTTTTTCGAAAAAGAAAAACCGCACTACGTGATCCTGGCGGCCGCTAAAGTCGGCGGCATCAAGGCGAACAACGATTTCAAAGTCGAGTTCCTGCTCGAGAACACGCGCCTGCAGAACAACATCATCAGTGCCTCGCACACGAATGGAGTGCGCAAGCTTCTCTTCCTCG
>JALZAX010000289.1 GCA_030948055.1 Verrucomicrobiota bacterium
GTGGCGAGCCGTCGATACGCGGCGGCGTAGAATTCCATTGGCTCCAATTCCGTCGCCAACTCATCGCGCGTGCGTGTGGCGCGCTCGACGTACTCGGCGTCCGGCATCGCCGCCGCTTGTTCGAGCAAATGCGCCAGCGCCGCTGGATCGTTCGGTTCGCAAATGAGAGCCTGCGCGCCGCCCGCTTCCGGCAGGCCGCCATCACGCGTGATGATGCAAGGCACGCCGAGATGGCGAGCTTCCACCGCAGTAAGACCGAAATCTTCTTTCGTGTTCGGTGGCACCACAATCCAACGCGCATTTTTCATCTGCGCAGTTTTTGTTTCTTCATCGACGAAACCAAGCACGCTGATTCCCGCAATTCCGCGCTTCTGAATCGCGTATTCAATCAAGCTGCGCAGTGGACCTTCGCCCATCAAAACGAGCGGCCATTTTTCGCGAGCCAGGTTCGCCAGCGCATAAGCATCGACAAGTGTGTCCAGGCCCTTGTTCGCAATCCAGCGCCCGATAAAAGCGAAGCCCTTCCTCTCGTTAGGCGGTATCCAGCCCTCGGGTAACTTCGAAGTCGTTGGGACCTTTCGGCTGCCGCGACGTTTCTGCCGCGGCTCCCAGGTGTTCCAAACAAACTGCGAGTTATACCAGCGCTCATCCGCGAAACGCGCGGCCATTCGCCAGAGCAAACGATGCACAGTTATTTCCCGCGTCATGTAGTTATGAATGGTCATCACGAGCGGCTTGCGAAAAAATCTCGTGAGAAAGGCAACATCGGGCGGCGCATTTTGTAGATGCACCACATCGGCCCAGCGGATCCCCTCGATCAGATCGCGATCCAGCCCGCGTTCCGCCCAGATGACATCTTCGCCTCGCAACATCGCTTTCAGATCGGGCTGCAATTTAAAGTTACGCACGCGCTTCAAACAAATGCGCACTTCCATCTCCGGCTCACGTCGCACCGCCGCGGCGACCGCCAGCACGAAGGCCTCGATGCCGCCGTAGCCGCCCTGACAAGGGCTAACGATGAGCACTTTTGTTTTGATCACGCCGCCACTGCTTTCTCGAACTGCAGCGCTTCGGCAAATCGCCCTGCGATCATCGACCATGCGGAAGTGCGTGCCTGCCACTCCCGAAGATTCTTGGCGCGCGTCTCTAACTCGTTAGGCGAAATTCCTGCCCCCAATTCTTCCGGACTCGTTAGCCAGCACAACGGCTCCGCGCCTAACGAGTCAGCCGCCGGCGAAATGATATTCAATCCATGCGCCGCGCAGGCCATAAAAGTACCGGATTTCATCAAGCTGAGTTCATCTTGGGCCGAGAGCGCATAAGTCGCTCTGCCGAGTAATTGAGAGATTTCTCTTTCAGCAAGTGCGCCTCGCATTTCATAACCACTCGTTAGGCCGAGACGTTGCAAAATCTTTTCTTCTTTGGCATCGCCAGCCGGCGTGTTTTGCGCGCCGCAGGTAATTATCTTTGCTATCGCGTCGGGCAGTTTGCCGAATTGTCGCAGCGTGCGGAGGCGTGTAGCTTGCAGACCAAAAACAACCGCACACCCCGCTTCGCGTTTCGCATCAGCCGTGGCCGTCCGGCGAATATTTGAGCCAACCGCCATCACTTGCGGATTGCATCGCGGATCTAGTTTGCGCAGATGCTCCACCTGACTCGGCGTGCTGGTAAAGACAGCGTCCGCCACCGCCAGCAATTTTCCAAGATCAGCCCGGTGCCGACTTTGAACGAAACGGTTCTTGTTCAGCAAAGGCCAAAAGGCCCAGATCTCGTGAAACATGATCACGAGCAAACCGCGGCTGGTTTTTTTCCAATCGACCAGCGAGCGCAGCAGTTTCTTTGGATAACCGCGGGGATCGAAGCCGTAGGCGCTGTATTGCAGGAGCGCTTTGCCGCCAGAGGCAGGCAACACATTGCTCAGTTCGTTCTTGGTCTCGTTAGGCAAAATTACGCGAGCAGTAATGCGGTCGCCCCATTCTTCCATCAGCCGCAGGGTGTAATCCGCTACGCCGCCGGCACCCGCGGTCAGTTCCGGAGTGATGATGACTATCTGATCACTCATTTAGGTCTCGTTAGGCCAAAAGCTGTCAATCGGCTCGCGACGATCGGCCAGTCCGCTTCCGCTCGATACCAATCGGCCAGAGCCTTCGTGCGATGGGCGAGTTCGGTTTCGGAAATTGTCGCAACTTCATCTGTGCCGACGGTGTTGGAAAATGGACCGCTGCCGGAACGCGACGAAGCAACGACAATCGGACACTCATTCGCCACGCAAGCCATGAAGGTGGTGGATTTGCTCCACGTTTCTTCGGAAGCATTCGTTAGGGCGAAACCAACCCGGCGCAGGAGCGAGCCGATCTTATCAGAAGAAATCTCGCCATGACGCACGACGATCGCATCATCGATCAGTTCGGCGGCTTTCGCGGCGAAGACACCGTCGGTTGGCCCGATCAGGTGCAGCTTGGTCAGCAGACCCGCGGCCGACCATTGCCGGATTCGTCCCTGAAAAAGTTCAAGAGTTTGCCAGCGCCCAAAGGGCAATCCAAAAACGACAAACTCGGTCCGCACCCGCGGGGTTCCGGGAGCGACGGCGCTTTCGATGTTGGAAGCATTTGCAAGAAAACGCACGTCTTCACGACCGGTAATGGCGCGCAATCGCTTCACGTGATGGGCTGAATTCGTCACGAGAACATCGGCGATGTGTGCCAGGCGAGCGACGACACGCTCGCTTATTTTTCCCAGCCAAAAATGGCGCGAAGCGATGGGAAATTTCGCGGGTAATTCATGCACGACAACAATCAGCCGGCTGTCCGGGAATTTTCTTTTCCAGTCAACGAAAACGCGCGGCATCCAGGCGGGAGCACCGAAACGCTGGTAGGCGCGGCCGGCATAATGGAGCAGGACATTCGCCGCGCCCGCCTGCGCGAGAGCGGCGGCAAGTTTCTTCGGGCTGCCGTCAAACGCAGTTACACGATCGCCGCGCGGAGTAATTTCTGCGTCGGGTGTTTTCTTGTTAACCAAAAACTCAACGCGCGAGAACTCGTTAGGCAGATAGGTCCGCAACAACCAGCTGTAAGTTCCAATCCCGCACATCGCCGGCGGTAACTCGGTCGTGATGATAACCAGCGGACGATCTGTCATGGCTTGGAGAGCCTTTCTTCGATCGTCCCCCAGAACTTCTGGATCTGCTTTTCGAGCATGAATTCACGCCGGCCAAGTGCGAGCGCATTGCGCGCAACCGCGGAGCGTTGCTTCGCGTCTACTCTTGCGAGCGTGGCGGCTATTTCCGCCGGATCAAGCGTCGTCAAGAAAATCGCGGCGTGATTTTTTTCCAAGAGATCGTAGGCGGCTGATGTCCGCGGCCCGTGATACAGAATGGGCAGGGCGCTTCCGACATAAGTGACCATCTTGGTCGAGAGACTGTAGCGGGCGAAATTCTGGTGCTCCACGCCGAAAGGCATGGGCATGTAAAGCAGATCGGCGAACTCCAAATCGCGTTGCACCTGCGCCTCGTCGGCAAAGGGCAGGACGGTAACGTTCTCGAATCCGGCCAGGACTTCGCGCCGAATATGTTCGCACCGCAAAGTGACGCTGGCGGTCAAGCCGCCTTGCGCGAGCCCTTGGAGAAGCCCGCGCAGATTGCGTTCGTAGGACATGTGGAAGAGTCCCATGAAATAAATTCGCAATTTGCCAGGGTGGGAAAGTGCTCGAATCGATCCCAGACTCGTTAGGCCATCAGTTACGACCGTGAAAGTTCTCTCGCCATAGCGGCGGCAATATTCCTGACCAAGCGCATTGGAGATGACGAAGCAGGCCGCGGCTTCACGCCAGGCAGATTGCATGGCCGACTCGCGCCTCTTCGAAATCGAGCCGGAAGTGTAGGCGAGATCATCATGGAGACTGAGGAAAAATGGGAGCGAGAGATCG
>JALZAX010000290.1 GCA_030948055.1 Verrucomicrobiota bacterium
GTTCGGCGTCGTCGCACGCGCGACTCTGCGCCTCAACCGACGCCGGAAGCTCGAACGCGTGGTCGAGTTAGGCGACGTCGACGATCTCCAGAAGCATTTCGAGGAGCGGATTGCAGCCGGTTATCTCTACGGCGACTTTCAATTCGCGATCGCACGCGACTCGGATGAGTTCATGCAGCGCGGGGTCTTCGCCTGCTATCGCCCGGTTCCGAATGAGACGCCGATCGAGGACAGCCCGAAAGAACTCGCGCCGGAAGATTGGAAAGAGCTGCTCTACCTGGCGCATGCCGAGCCGCGTCGCGCCTTCGAGGTTTACTCCCAATATTACCTCGCGACCTCGGGACAGATTTACTGGTCGGACATGCATCAGCTGACCACCTACGTCGGCACCTATCACCGCGAGGTGGACGCCCGGCTCTGCGCACACGATCCGAGGAGCGAAATGATCGCGGAGATGTTCGTGCCGCGCGATGCGCTGGCGAGCTTTATCTCCACAGTGCGTGAGGATTTCAGGAAGAACTCGACCGACTTGATCTACGGCACGATCCGTCTAGTCGAGCGAGAGGATGAAACCTTTCTCGCCTGGGCGCGCGAGCGCTTCGCATGCGTGGTCTTTAACCTGCACGTCCAGCACACGGCGGAGGGAATGGCGCGGGCACGGAACGATTTCCGCCTACTGATCGATCGCGCGATCTCGTTCAGCGGAAGCTTCTATCTTACCTACCACCGTTGGGCCACGCGCGAACAGATACTGGCGTGCTATCCGCAGATGCCCGAGTTCCTCCGCCTAAAACGAGCGCACGATCCGTCGGAAGTATTCCAGAGCGACTGGTACCGGCAGATGCGCGGGATGTTCGCCGACTGGCTGTAGGTCGGTTTGAAGACCTCGCTCAGCCACGGCGGGGCGAGGAGCCGCCGCGCTCATACTTCTGCATCACATGATCGATATATACGCTGTATGCCGCTGCCAGCGCGGCGCTTTCGAGGAAGAGAATATTCTCGGCGTTGAATTGCGCGCTGCGCGAAAAGTTATACGAGCCGGTGATGACCGTGTCGTCGACCACGAGAATCTTATTGTGCATGAAATCATGCCGGCCCGTCGGTGTGTAAGGCGTGGAATTCTTGCCGGCTAATTTCGCGCGCGCGATCACGTCCTGCAGCGCGGGAATTTTCCAGTGGTTCTGCGGCACCGTTTCCCATTGCCGAAAAACGTCGGACATCTGCGTGCGATCATAGATCCCGCTGACTGCAACGTGGCCTTCATTCAGCAATGTCGTCAGCGCCGAGATCAACGTGCCCGAGTTGATCAACAGGCTACAAATTCGCACGCGCCGCTGCGCCTGGCCCACACGCTTCGCCACTTCCGCATCGATCTCCAAACCGCAGCCGGGAGAAAACATCACCCGCGACGTGGCCGGCTTATCGGCAAAGGTTAACGGCACCGATTGCGTCGCGATCTTGCCGGTGTCCTCGAAATTTTGTTTCTCCCAAAGTTCCTCGAAGTCTAACGAGTAGTAGTGCGCAAGCGCAGACGACTCGATTTCAATCACGTTGTTCTCCATCAAAGTGAACGCGTCGTCGGTGAGGTTAAGCGAACCAGTCCAGACCGCGCTGCGATCGCGCAGGATGAACTTGTCGTGCATCAACTTCATCCCGCCGATCGCGCGATAGGGAAAGCCTAACGAGTGCACCATCGCGCCCGTCCCCGGCGGCGCTGGGTCCTGGCCAGCGGCGACGTTCGGCACATACGGTTTGTCGCCGTCGTAACAAATGCGGATCTGCACACCGGCCCGCGCGCGTTCCTGCAAAGCCGCGAGAAGTTGCGCCTTCAGCGGATCGTTCAAACGCAGATCGTAGAGCGCGAAGTCCAACGTCTCGTTAGCCGCCGCGATAAACTTCGTCAGCCGCGCCATCACTGCGTCAGCCAGTTGCTCGTCCTGGGCGAGAAAGAAAACTGAAAGCAAATCCGCTGAATTCATTTGGTCGCCGGGGGACCGGCGAGAATCTGGGCGAACCGCGGATCGTTTCGTAATGGATCCCACACGGGATCCAACCGCAAAAGTTCGGAGGTCAGCACAAACTCTTCCGGTCCGAGATACGGAACGGTGAGCAAGCGCTCGACGCCGCCGAGGGCGGCGTCCGTTTCACCGACGCGCGCCTGCACCCGTGCGAGAGCTTCTTCATAAGCCGGCCCGCCCGATACAAACTTTGCCGTCGGGAAAATTTTGATGGCGTCGGCCGCGAACTGGAGCGCTTTATCTTTTTCTCCGAGCTCCGCGTGAACGAAAGCGAGCAGCATCGGCACCTCAGGAGAATCAGGCTGAGTCGCGGCAAATTTTTCCAGCTCGGCCCGCGCCTGCTCGTGGTCGGCGCGAGCACCGGCCTTATCACCGGCGCGCTCACGCGCATAACCGAGAAGGTATCTGTACTCCGCCGCATGATAGCCAAGCGAAGCGCCGGCTTGCGCGATGGCCTCCTGCAGAAAAGTGACCGCCTCCGCATATTGTCCGGCGGCGAAGGCGATCTTAGCGCGTGCTAAGATATAATAGGGCCGATCCGGCGTGCTCGGCGCGCTGGCGATAGTCTTGCGCGCTTCGTCTAATTTACCCTCCGCGAGAAAGAGTCGCGCCTGAAGGGAAAGAACCGAAACGCTGGCCGGATCCACATTCAACATCCGGTCGGTCAATTGATGCGCCTTGGAAAACTCGCGCATGATTTCGTAAGTCACGGCCGGTTGCGCAATGAGACTCACGTCGCGCGGACTCAATTCCGCCGCCTTCAGGTGGAAGATGAGAGATTCTTCGTAATGACCTTTGCGCCGTTCCAAGTTACCGATGGCGGCGACGACTTCCGCATTGTTCGGCAGCCGCTGTTGCGCGTCGCGGAACGTGGCGAGCGCGGCATCGTAATCGCGCATGATCCAATACTGATAGTAGCCCTGCGCGAGTCTCGCTTCCGTGAGGTCAGGAATAAGCGCCAGCGCGCGAGCCATCGTTTCTTTCGCATCATCGCGGCGTTTCGCGCTGCGATCGAATCCCAGCCAAAAAACGCGGCTGTGCACAACCGACAAGCGGGCCCAGGCCAGAGCGAAGTTCGGATCGAGTTGCACCGCCTGCGTGAAGTAGTCGGCGATTTGATCGAGCCTTGCGCGACTGTCGCGATAACTATCCACCAAGGCTTGCCCGCGCAGGTAGGCATCATAAGCGGCGGGATTGTCCGTGGGACGCGCGCGCACGGATTCTTTCTCCTTACCGGTGAGCTTCGTCTGCAGCACGGCCGCGATGCGTTCCGCGATCTCGCTTTCGACCGCGAAAATGTCCGTCAGCTTGCGATCGAACGTCTCCGCCCAAAGGTGAGAGTCCTTCGCCGCGCTAATCAACTGCACATTCACGCGCACGGTATCGCCAGATTTCTGCACGCTGCCCTCAAGAATATTTGCCACGCCTAATTGCTTCGCGATTTCCGGAAGGTTGTCCGGCGCGCTCTTGTAGCGCTGGGTCGAAATGCGCGAGATCACTTTCAGTTCTGCGATGCTTGCCAGCCGGGTAAGAATTTCATCCTGGATTCCATCGGCGAAGTAAGCGTTCGCTTTGTCTTCGCTGAAATTTTCGAAAGGCAGGACGGCAATCCCTTTGGGATCCGCGCTGTCCGACGACTTGTTAGGCAAAACTGCGGCGATGGGTGCCGGAGTACTGCGCCGCGAATAAATCCACCAACCCGCAGTGAGCGCCACAAGAAGGACCAGGAGAGCGATGCCTAACGAGTAGTTGTTGCGCCGCGGCGAAGGTGGTGGCGCCGCTGGCAGCGGCTCCGTCGCAGGGCGTTTGAATTTCTCAGGCACCTGCGGATTCCCAACCTCATCGGTGTAAAGGTTCACCACCGAAACCGCTACACTGTGCTTCACCTGGCACTCGCCCAGGTCG
>JALZAX010000291.1 GCA_030948055.1 Verrucomicrobiota bacterium
CATCCTGTTTGCGATGCACGATCTGTCGCTCTTCCCCAACCGGCAGCACCGGAAATGCGCGAAGATTTGCGGCGACACGAGCGGTAACTATCACCCGCACGGCGAAGCGGTGATCTACCCCACCCTCGTCCACATGGCGCAGGCCTGGGCGATGCGCGAGACGCTCGTCGACGGCCAGGGAAACTTCGGTTCGGTCGAAGGCGATCCGCCGGCGGCGATGCGGTACACCGAGGCGCGCATGACGCATCTCGGCGCCGCGCTCATGGTCGACATGGACAAGGACACGGTCGATTTCGTCCCGAACTACGACGAGACACGGACCGAGCCGAAAGTTTTTCCAGCTGCGTTCCCGAATCTCCTCGTTAACGGTGGCACCGGCATCGCGGTCGGCATGGCGACGAATATCCCGCCGCACAATCTGGGGGAAGTGATCGACGGCATTTGCGCGCAGATCGACGATCCCGACATCACGATCGAAGACTTGATGAAGCTGGTAAAAGGCCCGGATTTTCCGACAGGCTGCGCGTTGCTTGGTTTGGCTGGAGTCCGGCAATATCTCCAGACCGGTCGCGGCAGCATGAAGGTGCGCGGCAAAGCCGGCATCGAGGAGTTAAAAGGAAATCGCGAGCAAATCGTGATCACGGAAATTCCGTATAACGTCAATCGCGCCACGCTGGTTGAACGGATTGCCGACCTCGTGAACGAAAAAGTGCTCGGTGATATCAGCGCGATTCGCGACGAGTCCGACGAAAACACGCGCGTCGTCATCGAGTTGAAACGCGACGGCAATCCGAAAGTCGTCATCAACAATCTTTACAAACATACCGCGCTGGAGAGTTCGTTCGCAGCTTCGATGCTCGCAATCGATCACGGCCGCCCAAAACTGCTCAATCTCAAAGACGCGAACGTCGCTTACATCGAGCACCGGCGCGAAGTCGTGCTGCGTCGCACGCGTTTCGAATTGCGCAAAGCGGAAGAGCGCGCCGAGACGCTCGAAGGTTACTTAATCGCGCTGGCGAATCTCGACGAATTCATCCGCATTATTCGCGGATCAGCCAATCGCGAAGAAGCGCGTGTGAAATTACTCGCCTTCGAATTCACGCGGAAACAGGTCGAGAAGATCGGTATTCTCATTCGCAACGAAGCGCGCCTCGTCGATGGCCGTTACGCGTTCAGCGAACATCAGGCGAATCAAATTCTGGATCTCCGTTTGTATCAACTCACTGGACTCGAGCGCGAAAAAATCGAGGGCGAATACGGTGACCTGACCAAGACGATCAAAGATTTACGCGATATTCTCGCGAAGGAATCGCGCGTTTTCGACATCATCAAGAAAGAGCTGCGCGAAATTCAGCAGAAACATGCGACGCCGCGATTGACGCAGCTCGTGCCCGACGAAGGGGAGATCAACATGGAAGATCTCATCGCCAACGAAGGCACGATCATCAGCATTACGCACGGCGGTTTCATCAAGCGCACAGCCGTGAGCGCATTTCGCGCGCAGCGTCGCGGGGGCAAAGGCGTGATCGGAATGCAGACGCGTGAAGGCGCGACCGAGGAAGAAGAAGGCGATTTCGTCGAGCATCTCTTCACCGCGACCACACACGATTACCTGATGTTCTTCACCGAATCAGGCCGCGCCTACGTGGAAAAAGTTTACGAAATTCCCGAGATGGGGCGGGCTGCGAAGGGTCGTTCGATCGCGAACCTGCTCGAATTGCGCAGCGAAGAAAAAATCGCGGCCACGATTCGTGTGCAATCTAAAACGTCCGGCACGGGTCCGAACGTGGTCGACAACACCTGGGACGAAAATCTGCACATCGCATTCGCTACCCGCACCGGCATCGTGAAGAAGTCCAATTTGTCCGATTACAAAAATGTTCGCAAAGGCGGCATCATCGCCATTCAAATCGAAGAAGATGACAAGTTGATCGATGCCAAGCTAACGAGTGGTAACGACGAAATCGTCCTCATTACGAAAGAAGGAATGAGTCTGCGCTTTCACGAAGAGCAGTTGCGCGATCAGGGCCGCAACACTGTTGGAGTGTGGGGAATTCGTCCGGAGAAAGGCGATCATGTTGTCGCGAGCGCAATCGTTAGCTCAGACGCCATGCTCCTGGTCGCGGGCGAAAATGGCATCGGGAAACGCACCACCTTTGAAGATTACCGCAAGCAGCGACGCGGGGGCAAAGGCATCATCACGATGAAGACCGGCGAAAAAACCGGCAACGTCGTCGGTGCATTAACCGTGACCGACAAGGATGAGCTCATGCTCATCACCACCAAAGGTCAGATGGTACGGACGCGCGTGAAGGAAATCCGCGAGACTGGTCGCAACGCCCAAGGTGTGAAGTTGATGGACTTGAAGGCCGGCGAGAAATTACAGGCCATCGCCCCGGTCGTTAGTCAGGCGGCCGAAGAATCGGAAGTCGAAGCCGCGCCCGCCGAATAAAAAGAGCGCGCACCTTGCGATGCGCGCTCCATTTCAAATCGGCGAACGACGCTTAGTAGCCGCCCGAACGGGTGGTGGTCGTTTGCTGCGTCGTGGCGGCCGGGCGGGTCATCGCGGTCGTTTCGTGCGTGGTTGTGGTGGTGGTTGCCGCAGGCTCCTTCACGACCGTAGTGCAGGAAGTGAGGACCGTCGTTACGACTGCGAGAACCGGAGCAAGAATAATCAGTTTTTTCATGTTAAATGGTTGGTTACGAAGGTTATTCGGAACAGCGCTAACGTTTAGCCGTATCTCGCGGCAAGTTTTTCGCTGCCATTCCGTTGGATTCTGAGCGTGCGGACTCATTAGTCGTAACTGATATTCTGGTTTAAACAATCGGCACTTCTCGACCGAGCCGGCTGGAAGCGTAAATGGCGTCCAGCATTTCCATCAACTCGAAGGCCTGCTCGGCGTTGTTGATCGGCACGGCGCGCTCCTGAATCGCATCGACGAAATTTCGTAGCTGCAATTCGAAGCTATCGGTTTGATCCGGTAATTCGATCGGCACCGTAACTAGATCGCCGTTTCGATCTTCGAAAAGGGTGAGCGGTTTTAGACGCAGCGTGCCCTTGGTCCCATAAATGATCGAGTTGTTCAGCTCGCGTCCGAAGACCTGCCCTTGCGGAATATCGTCGGGCAAATTACCCGCCCACGAGGTTTCCAAATGCACGACCGCGCCATTTTCAAAACGAATGAAAGCGTAGGCTGCGTCTTCCACGTCGAAGATCGGCTCACGCACGAGATGCGCGAAATTCCGATAAACCTGCGCGCTGACCGAGATCGGTCGCGGCGTCCCCATCAAATACCAAACGGAATCGAGCGCGTGCACGCCGATGTCGATCAGCGCCCCGCCACCCGAGCGCTTCTTTTCGGTAAACCACCCACCAAGTCCCTGCGGAATGCCGCGCGAACGCACCCAAGTCGCTTTGGCGTGATAAATTTCTCCCAGGCGACCGTCGGCAATCAGCCTCTTCGCCGCGCGCATCGCGGGAGTAAACCGAAATTGCCGACCGAAGAAATAAACTAGACCGCGTTTCGTTGCGACTTCCTGTAGCACTTTCATTTCCGCCGCATTCATCGTCGGCGGCTTCTCGCAGAAGACATGTTTGCCCGCTTCCAGCGCGGCGAGCGAAGCCGGAAAATGCAGGAAATTTGGCAGGCAGATTATCGCTGCCTGCAGATCTGGTTCCCGCAAAAGTTCTTCATACACCCGAAAAGATTTCTCGGGTGCATAGATGGATTCAAAATCGCGCCGACGTTCATCATCTAAATCCGCGCAACCGTAGAGATGCGCATCGAGAATATCCGCCATGACCCGCGCGTGCTGCTGGCCGGGCCATCCCGTTCCGATGACGCCGAGATTGATCCCCTTCGATTTTTTCTTCCGGGCCCGCTTCACTCCGCGACTGTGCTGCGCAGTTTCTTC
>JALZAX010000028.1 GCA_030948055.1 Verrucomicrobiota bacterium
CGGCGATCAACTCGTGGTCGATGGCTGGCTCGATCGGGTGGAGCGCGTGCGCTTTTGGTGCGCATTTCGCATCACGCGGTCCGGCGACGAATCCGTCATCGCCGAGTGTCGGCAGACGCTGGCGATAATCGAAATGCCGTCGGCGAAATTGTTGCGCCTGCCGGAAAGCTGGGACAAATATCGCGCGGCCTAACGAGTAGTTTATGGCTGCGGCCACTCGCACTTATTCGCTGCACGATACGTTGATCGGCACGTCGGCTCTTCCGCCGCCGCCCACGCGACATGCGCTTTTTATTTTTCTCATTGCGCTCGCGGCCATTCTGAATTTTGGGACGGCGGGCTGGAGCGACATTCACGATGGCAGCGAAGGACTCTTCGCCAGCGGTGCGCGTCAGTTGGCGCAGGGAAATGGCGCAGAACTACCGCAACCGACGCTGCTGCATTGGCTGATCGTCGCTTCCTTCAAGATGTTTGGTGTGCGCGCGGCGTCGGCGCGATTCCCCATCGCAGCCGCAATGGTGATTTCGATCGCGTTTACTTTTCTCATCGGCGAACACATCGCCGGTTATTGGCGCGGATTCGCCGCGGGGCTCATTCATCTCTGTTGTTTGGGGACGTTTGTTTGGGGAAGGATCATTACGCCCGAACCTCTTTTCGCCGCGTTTCTCGGCGGCGCGATTTATTGCGCGGTTTGCGCGTATCAGCGTCAACGAACGAGGCGATGGTGGCTTTCGGGAGTTCTAGTCTTCATCGCGCTCTGCTGGATCAGCCGTGGTGCGATCGGTCTGATTTATCCTCTGATCATCCTTGGCTTGCTCGCCCTTTCCTTTCGCGAAGCCGGGATGCGTTTCAGCCAGGCGCCGTGGTTGAGTGTGATTCTGTTCCTCGTTTTCGCGGCAGTCTGGATGATTTGGCTGAAGCGTTATCTGCACGCGCCCTCGAACTACTCGTTAGACCAAAATGGCCGTGCGCTGTGGCCGTTCTTGAATTGGCAATTCGCATGGGGATTGCCGGCGGGGATCCTGATTTTGCCCGGAGTTTGTTTCGCGTTAGGTAAAATCCTGCGGGCTTACGAATTCGATTTTATTAATGCAGTTCCCCTCTACTGGATGGCGGTTGTATTTCTGCCGCTCCTCATCTGGCCGCATCGGCAAGACTACAATTCGATGCCGATGTGGGGCGGGTTCGCGCTTTGGGCGGCGTGCGCGTGGGATCGGATGCCGCGAAGATTTCGTCTCATCGGTCTCGGGTTAACGGGCGCGGCTGGTCTGGCGCTCGCACTGATTTCCGGCAATGATCTTTCGCATCTCATTCCGATTTCGGCCGGTCACGATTGGCGGCCAATTCTACTTCTAGCGGGATTGCCGCTCCTCGCGGCCGCGTTGCTCGCCGGTTATTTCGCGATGCAGGATCGCGAGACCCTCGCGCTCGCCATCGTCATGCTCGCGGCCATCCCGATGGGTTTGAGCGCGGCGGAAAGCATGTCGCGTCTCGGTGTACAATTTTCTCTGGCCAACGCCGCGCAATTCCTCGCACCGCGACTGGAAGAGACAGGCGAAATCCTCTACGAAGGTTCCGCCTTCGAGAGCAGCAGTCTCGGGTTTTATCTTGAAAAAAAGATCTCGTTCGTGACGAACGCCGAAACCGAAAGGAGCGCGTTGGAAAAAATGAGTACGGATCATCCGGTCTTCCTCATCATTCAGAAAGAGCGCGTGCCTTACTGGCAGGATCGATTGACTGAGCGGTTCCACATCTTTCACCAGGAAACCACCTGCGGACCGCATGTCGTAGTCGGGAACGATCTCCAGTTGAAAAACTGAGCGATGCGTCTATCGTTCGCGCTCACTTTCGCACGGAGCATTTATGTCACAGCATCGCAGTCTCAAAGGGGCCAGCACCATCACGGCCAAACGAAATGTTCTGAAGCGTTTCGAGCGCGTGGAGCTTTTGAAGAAGCGCGGGCAGTGGAAGGACGGCGGCAAAGTCATGGGCCTGCCCAAGACCAAGCCGGACGCCTAATACTTGCGCCTCAATCGCTATCTCGCGGCGGCCGGCGTCGGTTCGCGGCGGCATTGCGATGAATTAATCGCGGCCGGTCGGGTGACGATCAACGGTCGCGTCTGCACCGACTTCAGCACGCAGCCTAACGAGACTGATCACGTCAAGGTCGGCAGCAAAATGGTGCGACTGGAACGCCGGCTCGACATCATGCTGCACAAACCGGCGGGATTTGTTTCGACTCGCACCGATCCGAATGCGCGGGACACGATCTTCGATTTGTTGCCGCCGCATTTTCCGCGGCTCTTCAACGTGGGCCGGCTCGATGCGCAAAGCGAAGGGCTCCTGATTCTGACGAACAACGGCGATCTCGCGCAGCGTCTGACGCATCCGCGTTTCAAAATCGACAAGGAATACGAAGTGACGCTCGACAAGCCTTGGAATGCGGAGCTCGCGCCGAAACTATTGCGCGGCATCATGCTCGATGGCGAACGCGCCAAGCTGGAGCGCATTCAACAACTCACGACGATCAAATTGCGCGTGATCTTGCGTCAGGGAATCAATCGGCAGATTCGCCGGATGTTTTACGATGTCGGCTACGAGGTGAAAAAACTCACCCGCACCCGCGTCGGGAATCTGCGGCTGGGCGATTTGCCTCGCGGCCACTGGCGTCCCCTAACCAGTGCCGAACTTAGTTCGCTCTCTACTCAACCTCGGTCCGCAAAATCTCTAGCGGCGGAGTCGTCCCGATCCCGCGGCTCGTCAGCAGGCCGATCGCGACCGTCAGCGCGCTCACGCAACTAACGGCCACGAACAGCGGCGAAAGCGACGGCGCGTAATCGAGTTTGAAAACGAACTTCGCCAGCGCCCAGCTCGAAACGACGGCGAGGAGAATCCCCGAGATGCTGGCGAGCAAGCCGAGCGCCAAATATTCGGCGCACAAAATCTTGTAAATTTGCGCGCGCGATGCGCCGAGCGTGCGCAGCAGCACGCTTTCTTTCAGCCGCTGATATCGTCCACTCCAGATCGTGCTGGCGAGCACGATCAAACCCGCGCCAACGGTAAAGAGCGACATGACGCGAATGACGAGCGCGACCTTGGTCAAAATAGAATCGACGGTTTGAATGACCGAAGTCAGATCAAGCGCGGAGACATTCGAGAATTTCGCTACGACTGCATTTTGCAGCTTCGCGGAAGCTGCCGCATCCGGCACACGACTTACGAGAACGTTAAACGTGGGCGCGGACTCGAGTACACCCGCTGGAAAGACGACGAAGAAGTTTGTCTGAAATCTTTTCCAATCGATTTCGCGTAGACTCGAAATCTTCGTTTTGATCGGCACGCCTTGCACATCGAAGGACAATTCGTCGCCGACCTTCGCGTCCCAATCGCGCGCGATTTCTTTGTCGACCGAGATCGGCACGACATCGCCCGGCTTGTAATCGACGCGCCCGATCCATTGGCCCGCGACAATTTTTTCGGTCTCAGCCAAGGTCTCGCGATAGGTGGAACGATATTCTCGCTGCAATTCCCACTCGGGAATTTTGCGGTTCGGATCGGCCAGAAGATCACTCGTTAAGCGACTTTTGATCGCACTCAGTCGCATCGTAACAATCGGCGCCTGTTGAATGACGGGCAGGCCCAATGAACGAACAATTTCCGCCACGCCGTCCGTTTGGTCCGGCTGAATGTCGAAGAGGAAAATGTTCGGCTGATCTTTCCCGCCGATCGATTTGAACTGCGACAGCAAAACTTCGCGCGAGAGATAAAGATTGAGCAGCAGGAACGTGCCGAGCCCGAGCGAAATCGTCAGGAGCAAGGTGCGGTTGTTGGGCCGATAGAGATTCGCCAGTCCTTGTCGCAGAGCGAAGCTCCAGGAGTGCGGAAAAAATCTTCGCACCATTACGATGAGCAACTTCGCAACGCCCGCGAAAATCAAAATCGCGAGCCCAAGAACCGCCGCGAAAATCAAACCGCGCCACCACTTGTCGGTTTGCGAAATGGCGAAGGCCGTCACGCTCGCGGCCATGAGCACGTAAACCAGTCGCACTGCATGATCGGCCCGCTGCGGTTGAGTTTTGTCTTCGATCCCGGAGCGAAGAATCAAAAGAGGCGAAAGACGACGGAAACGGAGTAACGCTGGCAAGGCGAAGAGAACACAGATCCCGAAGCCGACGAACATGCCGCGCATGACGGGTTGCCACGCGATCGTGGCCGAAATCGGCAGCGGTAAAAACGACTTTAGCACTTCAGGAAAAATGCGCTGCATGGCAAGACCTAGCGCCGCGCCGGCGACGGCGCCGACCAATCCCATCGCCGCTGCCTGCAGCAGGTAAACAAAAACGGTTGCGCCAGCCGACGCGCCGAGACAACGCAGGATCGCGCCGGTTTTTTGTTTCTGCTGGAGATGCGCTTGGATCGCACTCGCAACTCCGACCGCGCCGAGCAGCAGTGAAATGAAACCAACGAGATTGAGGAAGCGGTAAAGATTATCGAGCGCGGCACCGAGATCGCGTTTTCGTTTTGCGACCGTGTCGTATTCGAGTCCGAACCGTTGGAGTTGCGGAACCACCGTCGCGATGCGCGCTTCCGCGTCGACGCCCGCGGGAAACTTCACGTAATTGCGATAACGCGCGACGCTGCCGGGCTTGAGTAAATTCGTCGCCGTTAAATCCTGCAGCGGAATGTAAACGCGCGGCGCGAACGAACCGGCGGCTGATGCTTCGCCCGGCATTTTTTTCAGCGCACCGGCCACGGTGAATTCGACGTCGCCGATTTTGATTTGGTCGCCAACTTTCGCGCCGAATTGAATGAGCAGACTCTCTTCCACAATTGCGCTATTCCCTTGCCGGAAATCACGGGCCGCATGCGGCGGATCGGTTTCCATCGTGCCGTAAAATGGAAAATCGCCGCCGAGCGCGCGCACGTGTGCGAGTCGTGTTCCACCGGAAAACGTCGCCATGGTGCTGAACCGAACTTCGCGGGCCTGCGGTTCACCTAACGAGTGTAAGAACGCTTCTTCGTCCGAAGAAAAAGCCCGCGACGATTCTACAATCAAATCAGCACCGATCAGCGCGCGTGCCTGATCGTCGATCGCCTGCGCCAAACTTTTTCGGAATGAGCCGATGCTGACGAGCGCAGCAATGCCGAGCGTGATCGAAATGGAAAAGACAAGTAGTCGACGTCGGCTCGAGCGGCTGTCGCGCCAGGCCATCTTCCAGATGAAAGACGGATGCATCAGACTGCTTCGCCGTTGCGCAGGCGGATGGTGCGCTCGGTTAATTTCGCGACATCCGGATCATGCGTAACGAGAACGAGCGCGGTGCCGGCGCTGCGATTCAGTTCGAACATGATCTCGATGATTCCGCTGCTCGTTTCGGCGTCGAGGTTGCCGGTAGGCTCGTCAGCGAAAAGAATTTGCGGACGATTAATGAAAGCGCGCGCCAGCGCGACACGCTGCTGTTCACCGCCAGAAAGTTGTGCCGGATAATGATCGATGCGATCGCCGAGACCGACGCGGCCTAACAAGTCCAAACCGAGTTTTCTCGCCGAACGATCGCCGCGCAATTCCATCGGCACCGTCACATTTTCAAGCGCCGTCAGCGTCGAGATCAGTTGGAAGTTCTGGAAAACGAACCCGACATGTTGATTGCGAATGCGCGCGCGTTCGTCTTCGTCGCGATCGGCCAGCGGATTCCCCGCGAGCAAAACGGAACCGGAAGTCGGTCGATCCAGCCCGGCGCATAACCCGAGCAGTGTCGTTTTGCCGCTGCCGGACGGCCCCAGAATGGAACAGGTCGCGGCCGCCGGAAGGGTGAAGGAAACTTCTTTGAGCACGGTCAGCGCGCCCGCCGCGGTGCGATAAGTTTTCGTGAGATTCTGGACGTCGAGAATGGTGGTCATTGACGGTGCGAACGCTTACGCGAACATGATTCCCTTCGCATGGGGAAATTGACGCTTTGGGGTTTTGGAATTGCGCTAGCGCTGGCGATTCTAGTTCGCGCGGAAACGACGCCGAAGACGATCGTCTTTCTCGGCGATAGCCTCAGCGCGGGCTACGGTGTAAAGCCTAACGAGTCGTTCCCGGCGTTGATCGGTGAGAAAATCCGCGCGGCAAAATTGCCCTACGAGGTTGAGAATGCTGGGCTGAGTGGCGACACCACAGCAGGAGGATTGCGGCGCATCGATTGGCTGCTGCAACGAAAGATTGATGTCCTTGTGATTGAACTTGGCGGCAACGATGGCTTGCGCGGTCTGCCGGTGGCCGCGTTGAAGTCAAACATCCAATCGATCATCGACAAAGTGCGCGTGAAAAATTCGGACTCGAAAATTGTCATCGCCGGAATGCGCATTCCGCCGAATCTCGGCGCCGAGTATGCGCGCGATTTCGAAGCAGCGTTTCCGGATTTGGCGCAGAAAAATAACGCCACGTTGATTCCGTTTCTGCTCGAAGGTGTGGGCGGCATGCGCGAGTTTAATCAGGCTGATTCGATTCATCCGACGGCGGAAGGTCATCGCGCCATCGCGGAAACGGTGTGGCGAATTTTGGAACCGTTGCTGCAATGAAGTTGGGAGGATGTGTCGCGTTAATCACCGGCGCTTCGTCGGGAATTGGCCGGCAATTTGCGTTGCAGCTCGCCGACCGCGCGAGCGGAATCGTTCTCGTGGCGCGTCGCCGGGATCGGCTTGAGCAGTTGAAAGATGAACTGGTGGCGCGCGTTCCGGACTTGAGCGTTCACATTTTTCCGGCGGATCTTTCGAAGCAGGAAGAAATAATCAGGCTTTGCGACGAACTCGATCGCAAAAAGATCGCGATCAATTTTCTGATTAACAACGCCGGTTTCGGCGACTACGGACCATTTGTGGAGAGCGATCCACAAGCCGTGCACGACATGTTGGCGGTGAACATCGTGGCGTTAACCTCGCTGACCAGACAACTCCTCCCGCCGATGATCGTGAATAAGCGCGGCGGAATTTTGAATGTCAGTTCGATCGCATCGTTCATGCCCATCGCGGGCTTCAACGTTTACGCCGCGAGCAAAGCTTACGTGACGAGCTTTTCCGAGGCGCTGCGGAGCGAATTGCGGGCAACTGGCGTGACAGTGACGACTCTTTGCCCGGGTCCAGTGCACACGGAATTCGGTGAAATAGCGAAACGGCCTAACGAGCGCAAGAACACGGCGCCGGAATTCTTTCACGTCCCCGTGGAAGAAGTGGCGCGCGCCGGGCTGGCGGCGATGGAAGAGGATCGCGCGCTGATCATTCCCGGGTTGCTGGTCCGCATAGTGATGGGGATTGCGCGGGCCATGCCGCTGGCTGTCTTTCGACTGGCGGCGCGGTTCGCTCGGTAGCAGATTGTGTCTGCACGATGAACGCCGCGGGACAGACTGATTTTTTCCACAGCGAGATCGATCAACCGCATCCGGAACGGACGCGGGCGATCTTGCGCGCGCATCCGGAAGTGCGGCAATTGCTCGGGCGCAATCCGTTCACGGCGGTGATTATGCTAACGGTGCTGTCGATTCAAACCGCGATCGCGTTTTGGATGGGACGGCTCGGAATGCACTACTGGTGGCTAAGCGTACTCATCGCGTTCTGCGCGGGCGCGTTCATGAATCACTGCATGTATGTGATCATTCACGACGCGACGCATAACCTCGTTTTCAAGCGCAAGACCTGGAACAAGATCGTCGCGATCTCGGCGGATCTGCCGAACCTCGTGCCGGGCGCGATCGGTTTCGGCGTTTACCATTTGCAGCATCACGCGCATCAGGGCGATTACGATTACGACGCTGACATTGCCAGCCGCTGGGAAGCGCGCTTGATCGGAGACAAGGCCTATCGCAAAGCGCTATGGCTGCTGTTCTTTCCCTTCTTTCAACTGACGCGGCCGCCGCGTTTGAAAGCGATCACCATGTTGAGCCGGTGGAGCTTTGTGAACCTCGCCTTAGCCGTCTTGTTCGATTGGGCCATTATTTATTTCTGTGGCTGGCCCGGCCTTCTCTATCTCATTTTTTCCTTCGCGTTTTCTATCGGACTTCATCCGGTCGGCGCGCGTTGGATCCAGGAGCATTACACCTACGACTCCGAGCAGGAAACGGCCAGCTACTACGGGCCGATCAACCGCGTGGCGTTAAACGTGGGCTATCACAACGAACACCACGACTTCCCTTCGATCGCCTGGAATCGCTTGCCGCGTCTGCGTGCGCTCGCGCCGGAATTCTACGACACGCTCCGCTATCACACATCATGGACGCGGCTCCTGATCGACTTCATTTTTGATCAACGCTATACGCTCTTCTCCCGCGTCGAACGCATCGCCCAGGGGAAAGTCGACTACGACCGGGCGCGACGAGACGCCCCGCCGGTCGCAAAAGCTGCCTAACGAGTGGTTAGTATTTGACCGAGCAGCCGTAAGGCTTGGTGTCCGGATTGCTCACCGGCTTGCCCGCCATCGCTTCGTCGAGCGCTACTTTGACGTAGTTGGTTGAAGTCGGAATATCGGCCGGGTTCGGCGTGGCCTTGCTGTCGATCGCGCCTTCATAAACGATTTTGCCGTCCGGATTAATCACGAACATATGCGGTGTGTTTTTCGCACCGTAGGCCTGGCCGGCTTTGCCTTCTGGATCGAGGAGCAGATTCGAATTCATCTTCCATTCGGAAACTTTTTTCGCGGCTGCCTCGGGTGTCAGATTGCCCTCTTTGCCGGCGGCGGAAGAATCGATCGACATCCAAACCACACCTTTGCCCTCATACTCTTTCTGCAATTTCTGCATGTTGCCGCTGCCGTAATGCTTTTTCACAAACGGGCATTCCGGGTTAAACCATTCGAGCACGACCCACTTACCTTTGTTTTCGCCTAACGAGTGCTTTTGTCCGTTGGCGTCGGTTAATGAAAAGTCGGGTGCGGCGGCGCCGACCTTGGGTGATTCAGTCGCAAACAATGAAGCTGCTGCGACGGAGGCGAGAATAGTTACCAGTATTTTTGTTTTCATAGATTATTCCGCGGCGACTTGCGGCGCGATCGTTTCGAGTTTTTCCAGAACGATGTTTTTCGTCAGCAATTCCGGCAGGATGATCGGCTCGGCCGATTTACCCGACGGATAGAGGACGTACAGTGGGACACCCGGCCGGCCAAATTGTTTCAAATATTTTGTGATGACCGGATCGGCGTTGGTCCAATCGGCTTTGAGTTTGACGATGCCGCGGCGTTGAAAGGCGTCACGCACCGCGCTGCTTTCGAGGACGGTGGCTTCGTTGAATTTGCAGGTCACACACCACGCGGCGGTGAAGTCGATGAAGACGGCGTGACCTTGCGCGAGTTCGCTATCCAATTTTTCCGGCGTGAAATTTTGCCAGCCCTCTGTAGTCGAACCCGAGGCGGCTTCGAGTCTTGTGTGCGCGAATTTGTCGCCGATGAAATACCAGCCGCTACCGATCAGGAGTCCGAGCATGAGCACATGAACGCCGACGCGCGAAGCGACCGTGTCGGTCGGCCTAACGAATGCACCATGCATCCAACAGGCCAGACTAACGACCAGTAGAAATGCGCTCGCCCAAATGATAGCGGTAGCGCCGCGTTGCGCGCCGAGGACATACAGAAGAAAAACGAGCGTGGCCAACATGGGGAAACCCATCAGTTGCTTGGTCCGCTCCATCCACGCGCCGGGCTTGGGCAGAAATTTGACCCACGCCGGTTGGGCGGAGAGGAGGAAATAGGGCAAGCTCATGCCGCCGGCGACGGCTACGAACATGAGCAGGATGACGGCGCTGCTTTGTGTGAGCGCGAATCCGACCGCATAGCCCAGGACGGGCGCGGTGCACGACGTTCCCAAAATGGTGGCGAAGACACCTTGGAAAAACGACGCGGCGTTTCCGCTGCCTTCACTCGCGGTGAGGAGACCGCGGTTGGCGCTTTGCGGCAACGTGATCTCGAAAACACCAAAGAGATTCAACGCGAAAATGAGCACGACCACGCTCATGCCGAGAACAAAGTAGGGATTAGTGAATTGAATTGCCCAACCGACCTCGCTCCCAGCGCGTTTCAAAAAGATCAGAAACAGAGCGAGCGCTATGAACCAAACGAAGATGCCCGCGACAAATGACAAACCGTTGCGCAGAATTCTTCCGCGATCGCTGCCGGCGTGCTGAATGAAGCCGAAAATTTTCAGAGAGATGACCGGCAAAACGCACGGCATCAGATTCAAAATAAAACCGCCGATGAAACCAAAGAGGAGAAATGTCAGCAGCCCTTTGGACTCGTTAGGCCGCGGCGTCGCCGTCGTCGCGATCGGCGAGGTGTCGGTTAATTGCCAGGCGTTGCGGTCCGCGCCGTCCTTAGTCGAACCGAAGACAATGATTCCAGGAATTGATTTTGCGTCGCCGCTCTCTATCGGAATTCGAACGGTGAGAACGTCGGCAGCGCGCCCGACCGTTGGATGGCCGATGACGGTTTTCTCATCAGGCGCGGGATCAAAATCGACCTCCGGATAATTCGCCAACGCCTTACTTTGAACACGCAGGGTTAATCCCTTCGCATCGCGCGACCACTCGGCTTTCGCGCTGTCGTTAGGCCAGGCTTGCGGCACCGCGCGACGGAACTTTGCGAAAACATCTTCGTTCGCTGCGCTGGCGGCTGGTTGGACCCGCAATTCCAACTGCAGATTCGCGCTGCCAGGAATGCAGAGGCGTTCGCAGACTAACCAGTTGGTCTCGGCGCTTAGCCTAACGAGTGGTTCTGCGACCGATGCTGGCGGCGTGATTTCCTGCAGGAGCAGGACTTCATCGTGATAGCCGTAGATCTGGATGTCGCCGGGCTCGCTCAACTTAAGCGGAATGGGCCATTGGATCTCGCCGACTTTCCACCCCGGGGGGAGGTTCCATTTTATTTCCGTGGGAATGCCAGCGTCGCCCGGAAATTTCCAATAGGTGTGCCAGCCGGGCACCATGTGAAGGTGCAGACCGACCGTGAATGATTTCCCGGGAACGATCGCCGTGGAATCGGCAAGCAGCTCGGCTTTGACCAACTCGCGTCCTTCATAGGTTTGGGCGCGCGCAATCGACGACGCGAAAAGAACCAGAGCGAGCAGGCGCAGGGCGAACACGGCACAATATGGCTCGCGCTCTGCTCATTTCAAAAGGATGCGCGTCTTCATTTGTTTGCTCATTGGGGTAGCGGTCGTCGGGGGTTGTCTAGCCCACCGACAGAAAAACAAACCCGCTCCGGCGCCAATCGTCGCGAGGCAGGAAAATAGCCCGCACAATTGGATGAAGAATTCTCTCGATCGAACTGCCGAGGTAAAGAAACAGGTCGCCCAGCAACGCAAAGAGAGCGGCGACATTTACGGCCGCTAAAATTGGCCTAACGAGTTATTTCGTTAGCGCGCCTAGCTTGGCGCGAATGGCCGACTTGAAGGAGGTGGCGTCGAGCGATCCAGCTGCACGATCTTGCCCCGCGCTGGTCGCGTGACTTTCCTTGAGGAAATCTTCCTTACCGAGCTGCGCCAGATCTTTCACGGCATCGCCGTTATTCTTTAAGACAACATCGGCGCCTCGGGCGGCATCCGTCTGCACGTGAAAACGCCCATGCATGATACCGACCAGCGGGACGAACTGCGTGCCGTTATGTTCGACAAAAAGGATATCGCGGTCGCCAACTTTGAATTTCGGCACATCAGAAACTTCCATGGTCGTGCCGTCAACCGTGCCGCCAAGCATGCGCATGGTGTAAGTGGCTCCGGGATCGCCCTTGATCGCCTCTTCGATTTGGAGCGTGACGTAAGTAACGATGTGGCGTTCGGCACCTTCACCGGTCCATTGCGATTTCACATCGCTCACCGTGCCTTGGAATATCACTTCCGCCTGCCCGACGAGTTCGTCGAAACTTGGTGGCACGACCGTGGTGCCGCGCGCGAAATTAAAAACAAAAGCGGCACAGACCGCGAGGAAGATGGATTTTTTCATAACGAAGTTCTCTAAAAATTTATTCGCCGATCGAGCGACAATAACATCATGCATTCTGAGTAAAATGCGAGCGATCACGGATCGAGATCGTAAACTTCCACCATGCCAATGCCGGTGAGGTTATTCGCTCCGCGCACGAAAGCCGTGTAGGTGCCTGGCGCGAGATTCGCGACGACTGCGCTCTCTAAAGAATTACTTGGCGCTCGACCGCTAGCGGTGATTTGCGCTTGCTGAGGACTGGTGGACCAGTTGTCGTTCGAGGCAATCATTTGTCCGTTGCTGTTGTAAATTTCCAAGATGGGATCGAGCAATGCACCGGGGACAGCTCCGGCTAAAGACGGGCCAAGCGCGCGAATGATCACGTTCTTATTCCCGCTGCCCTGGACGATGAAGCCTCCGATGAGTATTTCATCTCCGACACCGATATTGCCGCGCGTGGAGACATTCATGAGACGCGTGGTCGGAGCATTTAACTCATACGCTTCCACCATGGCGATACCCTGGGTGTTGTTTTGTCCTCGAATCATCGTGGTGTAGGTGCCGGGCTGAAGGGTCACGATAAGTGCGGGCTCAGCAGGATCATTCGGCGCCAAGCCGCTCGCGGAAATCGCGGCCGCTTGTGTGCCCGATTGCCAGTCGTCGTTTTGCGCAATGATCGCTCCCGTGCTGTCGTGCAATTCCAGAACCGGATTCTGCATGACGCCGCTGAGGCCAGCGGAGCTAAGCGATGGGCCCGGTGCGCGCAAGAGCAACTGCTTCGAGCTGGATCCCTGAATAATAAAGCCGCCGATCAGAACTTGATCACCAACGCCGACCTTCATACGAGTGGAAATATTCCCCAGACGCGGCGTGGTCGGGTCAGGCGTGGGCGTGGGCGTGGCGACCGGGGCGCCATACATCGCTTGCGCGCCGGCGATATCGTCGCTCGCGAGAATCTCGCGGTCACTGATCGTCGGGTTCATGATGTCGTCACCGTTTTGATGTTGCAATCCGATGCCGTGTCCGAGTTCATGCAAAAAAACGCGGCGAATATCTGCGATCGCGTAACCGTTGCTGCCAAACTTCAAGTTCCCGCGATAAGAATCAAAAGTCTGGGCGCGATTGAAAAGCACATCGGCTTCAATCATCGCGCTACCCTGGGTGATGTAATAGGTAACCGCGAGAGTACCGCTACCGAAGGCTTGGCCGTAAACGCTGTTGGAAAAAACTACTGAGTTGACGCGGTCGCCCGAAGACGCTGGTGCAGAAGAGTTCATGACGGCGCTTAGTTGCACGCGTTGCACCTGTGAGTTCCACATATTCAGGACCGGGAGGACAGCCGCATTCCAGGAAGTGCTGCCATCGGTGAGGGTCGACGACGGACTGCCAAGGCCCATCTGAAGAACAATGTTGGAGTTGGTCGCCCAAGTCTTGCCATTGAGCACGTAGCCGAACGCCCCTTGGGCGATAACGGCGAAGGCAAAAAGGGTGAAGAAAAAGCGGGATCTTAAACGGAAGAAGATCAGCATCTTCGGAAGAGCGGCAAAACAAACCATAATCACCATAAAAGCAGGAATCGTACGCAAGGCCGCGGACGTTGAAGTTTTTACGGCGAATTCGCAGAGCATGAACTCCACGGTGAGGGACACTGCAGAATGTGGGGTAAATTGCGCGAAAGGCGCCGTGCCTTCGCAGAAACTTGACGCTGGGGAAATGAACCACTGAACGCGTTATGACGCGTCCGACCTTACGGCACGATAAAAATCTGCTTCGTGTACGGGTCTTTGGCTTTGTCGCCCGATTTGTAACCAGTCACATCGATAATGCCCCCTTTGGGATCGATGCTATAAACATAGCCGGGCTTGCCAGGCACAGGTTTAGCGGTGGGGAACTGTGTGGTCGTCG
>JALZAX010000292.1 GCA_030948055.1 Verrucomicrobiota bacterium
GTAGAATCGCGGCACGACTCTCGAGCGCCGCGTGCTCCTGCTTTTTCTGCTTAAGCTTCTGCGGCAGTTCCTGATTACCGATCTCGCCGGTGTAGAGACTAACGACCTCAATCTTTACGCCATGTTTCACCTCACATGCGCCGAGATCGTAAAGGTAGGGCTGCCAGCGCTCATACTGCGCGAGGTCATCCGCCACGCGTTTGGAAAGAAGGATGTGGCCGGCGTCGCCACAATCCATCACGCGCTGCGCCATGTTAATGCCGGCGCCGGCTACGTTCGACCGGTCGTTCACGTCGCGCACCGAATCCACCGGTCCGCTGTGAATTCCCATCCGCACCGCGAGCTGCGGATACTCCTTCAGCTTCTGCGCAATCTCCATCGCGCATCGCACCGGCGCGTCCGGACTGCTGAAGAAAGCCAGCGCCATCCCATCGCCGGTTGGTAACCGCACCAGCGTGTCGCTTTGTTCTGCGCTCCGGAATTGTTCCGAGCCGCGCACGACTTCATTCAGCTGTCGAAGTAACTCACTTTGCTGGTTAATCAGCAGCTTCGAGTAACCAACGATGTCGATGAATAAGACATGTGCGATCTCCAGTCGCGCATCCTGTTCAGTCGCATCGGACATAATGCGCGGAGGCACGCACGCAAGGGTCGCAACTTTGTTTCCGATGGTCGAGCATGTTCTCCTGAAGCTCGCTCGACTAAGTCGCCCCGCCTAACGAGTGGTATTAGACCATCCCGAGCTTCATGCGCCCGGCTTCGCTGATCATGTTCTGGTTCCATGGCGGATCCCAGACCAGATCGACCTGCGCTTCGTCGACGCCTTCGATGCTCATGATTTTGCTTTGCGCGTCGTGTGCGATCGCGGGTCCCATGCCGCAACCCGGCGCGGTCAGTGTCATCTTCACTTCGACTTTCGTCCCGCCGTTTTCGCCTTTCTTGAGCTGGCAATCGTAGACCAAACCGAGATCGACAATGTTGACGGGGATTTCCGGATCATAACATTGGCGCAATTGCTCCCAGACAGCCTTCTCATCGACTTCACCGCCGGCGATTGGCGTTGAAGGAGTGCTGCCATTTGTTTGCTGCGGCTTTTCAATTCCGAGCGCGTCGAGATCTTTATCGGCGATGCGCGATAGACCTTGATAGGTCGCGATGGTGTAACTGCCGCCGAGGGTCTGCGTGATCACACCGGTCGTGCCGGCGGGAATGGTTGTTTTCTGTCCGCTTGGAATCTGGATCGCTTCCGTATCGCGGCTCAAGGTGAATTCAGTGTTCTCGTACATAGTCATTCTTTCATCACGATCTTCACTTTGCCGCTGGTGCTGGCAGAAAGTTGATCGAATAGAGTAGGGGATTTGGTCTCGTTAGGCGCGGCTGCCTGTTCGCCCGTAAGCGCGTTGCGTAGGGCGCCTTCCACTAATTGCGCGCAATGAATTCGCACTGGAGGCAAGGCGCCCAGCGGTGCGGCCAATTCTTCTCCCGACATCGTCCTCGCTTCCTCGACCGTTTTGCCGGCGAGCAGTTCGGTCGCGACACTTGCGACCGCAATGGCCGTCTGGCAACCGAAAGATTGAAAACTCGCGCGATCGATAATTTTGCGGCCGTTCTCTTCCTTGAACTTGATCCACATCCGCAGCATGTCGCCGCAATCCGGACTCCCGACGGTGCCGACAGCATCGGCGTTTTCCATTTCGCCGAGGTTGCGCGGATTCTTTACCGCTTCTTCGATTCTCGCTTCGAGATTTTCGTCCGTGCTCATGTTTGCTCGAGTTGGTAACGCGGCAACGATGCGTCCACTTCCGCGCTGTAAGCATCGATCCCCCCGCGCAGACTCTTCACATCCGTAAAGCCGTGTCCCTGAAAATACGCCGCCGCATCCAGGCTGCGCGTGCCCATGTGATCATAGATCACGAGCAATTCTTCGCGCGGCAATCTGCTTTGAGTTTCCTGGGTGAAAAGTTGCGCGCCCGGCAACTTCACCGCCTCGAATTCTTCGCGCGTCCGCACGTCGAGAAGGTTCATTTTTTCGCCTAACGAAATTTTCTCCGCCAACTCACTCGGCTCAATTTGCATCGCGCGATCCGCGACGTCACTCGCGATGATGTGCTCAATCGCCCCCTCGACATCGACATTTTCGTTGCGCGCGCAAACGCCCGCCAACGTCTCGTTAGGCGAAAACCCGCAACTGCTACACCCGCCGATATGATACTTCCGAAACATGGCACGTTGCGCGCCGGGAAACTGCTCGAGCAGTTCCCGCATCGTGATGTTCGGATCGATGGCGGTCGCAGCGTTCATGCTACGCTAATCTAGAGGCGCGCGGGCCTGCTTACAACTTGCTCGGTTCGCCCAGTAACTCCGTTACCCGCTTTAGCAGCCGTCCCGCGCCGCCGCCGTCGAGGATGCGATGATCGAAGCTCAGCGTCAGTTCTGCTTGCGTGGTGGGAAAGAATTGCTGTTTCTCTTCACTCCACGTCGGAGCTTTCTTACCGGCGCCCATTCCTAGCAGAAGCGTTTGATCGGGCAATGGGATGGGCGTGCCCCAGTCGAGGCCGAAGGTGCCGAAGTTTGAAACGGAAGCAATGCCGCCGGAAGTCTGCTCACTCGTTAGGCGACGTTTGCGCGCCAGTTCGACCAGTTCAGCATAACGACTCGTTAGGTCCCCGAGCGAAACTTTGTCGGCCCCGCGAATTACGGGAACCATGATGCCATCTTGCGCTTCCACGGCGACGCCGATGTCGATCGACTCGGATCGGATGGCGCGTCCACCGATCAAACGTGCCGCCGCATTTGGTTGCTCCGCGAGCGCAAGCGCGAGCGCGCGGAGGACGTAAAGCGCGGGACCGGGTTTGGGATCACGTTTTGCGCGGTCCTGCAAAACGGGATCAAGACAAATGGAAAGACCAACCGTCGCGAGCGGTCGTGTCCAACTACGTCGCATCGCATCAGCGACGCCGGTGCGAATGGCACTCGGTTTTTCCGCTGGTTGTCCTTCGATTCCACTAAGGAAATTCTCGAGGTCCTTGACCGTTACGCGGCCGGCGGCTCCTGTGCCCGCGATTCCAGCGAGATCAGCACTCGTTAGGCTAAGTTCCAGCATGCGCGCGCGAACTCGCGGCGAAAAATAACCCGCGCCTTTTGCGCCAGCGGGAACTGGAAGGCCACCCGCTTGATCAACATGCGAACCAACTGCCACCTGCGGCAGAGCTGTTTCATCGACTTGGAAATGCGAACCGCTTCCGTTCGATTGCTCTTCTTCGCGACCGGGAATTTCTTTTGCCACCTCACCGCTCGGAGGCTGCGTTCGTTTTTGCAAACGCGCCGCGTCGGCTTCGCTCGCTTCGATATAACCGAGGACCGCACCGACGACGTACGTTCCTTTCACTTCCGCATCGATCTTCGCGACCTCCCCCGCGCATGGCGTAGTCACACCCATGACAGCTTTGTCGGTCTCGACTTCGATGATTTCCTGATCGGCGGAAACTTTATCGCCGGGCTGGACTTTGATCGAAACGATCGTGGCTTCGGCCATCGATTCGCCGAGCTGCGGCATGGTGATTGGAACTTTCGGCATAAAATTATTCCGCGAGAATCTGGCGCGCTTTAGCCGCGATCGTTTTCGCATTCGGCCGATGTTCGCTCCAAAGATTCGGGTGATATGGGATCGGTGTGTCTTTTGCGTTGATGCGCGCGGGCGCGGCATCGAGCAGATGAAATCCTTCGGTCGTGACACGCGCGATTACTTCCGCGGTCACGCCTCCCCAGGGAAATGCTTCGCCGACGCAAAGAAGTCGCCCGGTGCGCGCGACGGACGCCAGCACGGTATCGGTGTCGAGCGGTTTCACACTGCGCAGATCAACTACTTCGATTTCGAATCCTTCCCCGCGGAGTTGGTTCGCGACCGCGA
>JALZAX010000293.1 GCA_030948055.1 Verrucomicrobiota bacterium
TCGTCGGCGAGAATGATCGACGGATCATTGACCAGTGCGCGGGCGATCGCGACCCGCTGCCGTTGACCGCCCGACAACTCGTTAGGCTTGTGCTGCAATCGGTCCCCCAAACCGACATCTCGCAACGCTTGCGCCGCCTGGTGCTCGCGCGTTTCCGGATCGATGCCCGCGTAAATCAAGGGCAGCTCCACGTTTCGCAAACTGGTCGAGCGGGGGAGGAGGTTGAAGGTCTGAAACACGAATCCAATTTCGCGATTGCGGATCGCCGCTAGTTCATCGTCATCCATGACGGAGACGTCTTTGCCATTGAAAAGATAATGCCCCGAACTCGGTGTATCGAGACAGCCGAGCATGTTCATGAGCGTCGATTTACCGCTGCCGCTCGGTCCCATGATGGCGAGGTATTCGTTGCGGCGAATCTGCAGCGAGACGCCGCGCAAGGCATGCACGGTCTCTTCACCCATCACGTAATGCTTCGTGATGTTGTCGATGTCGATGACGACAGGACCGAAGGGCCGAACTCCGTTGTGCATTTGTTTGCCTAACGAGTGGTTAACCCGTCGCAGTTACTTCTTCTCTTTGTCGTATTCGACCTTCGCCCCGTCTTTTAATTTGCGGCTGATGGCGCTGTAGGTGCCGGAAATCACTTCGTCCCCCGGTTGCACGCCGCTTTTGATTTCCATGTAAGTATCATCGGCGATACCGGTGGTGACTTTGACCATCTGCGCCTTGTTCGCCTTTTTCAAAAACACGACCTTGGCTGCCTTCTCGCGCTCGTCTTTTTCGGTCTTCTTTTCCAGACGCTGATTGGTGAGTTCGGCTGCGTTGTCGCCCTTGTCACTCGCGGCTTGTTTTTGTTTCTTCTTTTCGATTTCTTCCGGACTCAAATTGGTGTCACCCGTGCGGATGGTGACGCTTTGCATTGGCACGGCCACGACGTCATTAACGATGTTAGTTTCAATATCGGCTGTGCAGCTTAATCCCGGGCGAAGTTGGACATCATGATCCTGAATCCGGATCTTCACTTCAAAGTTTGTCACTTCTTCTTGGGTGCCGGTGCCAGTCGTTTTTCCGGTATTGGCGATGAGGTAAACCGTGCCGGTAAATTTCCGCTCGCCGTAGGCATCAATGGTTACGCTTGCTTTGTCGCCGAGCTTCACATTCACCACGTCGTTTTCATTCACATCGACGCGCGCTTCCATGGCCGACAGATCCGCCACGCGCATCACTTCTGTGCCGGCAAACTGATTCGTCGCCACCACACGTTCACCTAATTTGCTGGCCAGGATCGTGACCGTTCCATCGATCGGCGAATAGATCGTCGTCTTGGCCAGCGCATCGCGCGCCTGACTCGAACTCGCCTGCGCCTGCTCGATCATATGCAGTGAACTTTCGAAAGTATTCTTGGCGACGTCATACGCAGCTTGCGCGGTGTTGTATTCCTGAATGGAGATCGCTTTTTTCGCGTACATGTCATCGGCGCGCTTCAAGTCCTGCTCAGCCTTCACCATGCTCGCTTTTTGCTGCAGGTTAGTTGCCTTCGCGGTGCTGATCGCTGCTTCCTGCTGTTCCAAAAGCGCCTTGTAAGTATCGGGTTTAATTTTCACCAAAAGATCGCCCTTCTTCACCGCCATCCCGTCGATCACGGGCAACTCGATAATTTCTCCCGCCACTTCGGGTGAGATTTTGACTTCTGTCTCCGGTTGAATTTTCCCCGTGGCGGAAACGACTTGGACGATTGTTTTCCGAATGGCCTTTTCTGTTACAACGGGAATCGGCTTTTCGCGTTTGCTCAAAATGATCGAAACGATGATCCACAGCACGATCAAGCCGACGACCCCAACAATGATGTTGCGCCGTCTACGCGACTTCTTTTTGCGCGGTGGAGGTGCCACGACGGCAGCGGGTGTGGCGACGGCTTGGTGCATTTCGGGTACGGGCGGGGCCTTCAGAGGGACAGAGAGCATTAGTGAGCTTTTAGACGTTTGAAAGCAAATCCCGTTCACACGGGAAATGTTAATTTACTCTGTAGGATGCAGTTGGAGGCGCGATTGGATTCGCTTAATTGCCCATGTGGCATGTTCGGCGACTAGGGGTTCCGGGTCGGACGCCGCGTGCTCAAGCGCGGGTAGATCGTCGGCGGTGCCAACATTCCCAAGCGCGACGCAAACGTTACGCAGTAGGCCGCGGCGCTTGATGCGTTTGATAGGGGATCCACGGAACAGGATGCGGAATGCTTCGTCAGTTAACTCAAGATAGTCGCGCAGCCGCATCGCCGTCGTGGCTGGCCGAGCGGCAAAGGCCGCTTCACGCGAAACAGCAGCGAATCGATTCCACGGGCAGACATCCAGACACGTATCACATCCATAAATGCGATCACCGATGAGCGGACGAAGCTCGAGCGGGATGGAACCCTTCAACTCAATCGTCAGGTAAGAAATGCAGCGCCTGGCGTCCAGTCGATGCGCTTCCGTGATCGCGCCGGTCGGGCAAGCGACAATGCAGCGAGTGCAACTGCCGCATCTCGCCGGCTGCGTTTCGTCCGCCGCCAAATCCAGCGTCGTGAGAATTTCTCCGAGGAAAAACCACGTCCCTAATTTTTGATCGATGAGCATTGTGCTCTTGCCATGCCAACCAATTCCGGCCTCCGCCGCATGATCGCGTTCCAGGATTGGGCCGGTATCGACATAACATTTCTGCATACCGCCGTGCTCCCGCAGGAAGTCGTCCAGCTCGCGCAATTTTAGCAGCATCACGTCGTGATAATCATCACCCCAGGCATAGCGAGCGATTCGCCCGGTCGTTTCGGGCTCGCCGTGCCCCTGCCAGTAATTCAAGGCGACAACGATCACTGATTGCGCGCCTGGCAAAATCTTACTCGGATCGCTGCGCTTCTCCGCGCTGCGCTCCAGCCAATCCATTTCGCCCGCTGCGCCTTCGCGCAACCAATTGCGGAATTCCTCACCATGCCGCGGCGGCTCACAACGAGCGATGCGACAGGATTCAAATCCAAGTGCCTGCGCTCGCCTAACGAGTGCTGCTTTTAGATCTATTTTCGTCTCAGTTCGGATCGCAACCATTTCGCCTAGCCAAGTCGTGCCAGAATCGCCTCGGCTACTTCCGCCGGCGTACGCGCGTCAGTGTCGATGCGGATTTCCGCCGCTTCCTCATACAATCCCTCGCGCTTTTTCATCAACTGCGCGATCCGCTCGCGCGCGTTGCCACCACGCAACAACGGCCGATCCTCCCGATGAGCCACACGTTTAAAAACCGTTTCCTTCTCGGCGCGGAGCCAGACAATCGTCCCGAGCGAGCGCATCAGTTCCACATTTTCCTCGCGCAAAATGCATCCGCCACCGGTGACGATGATGCTCTTGCCCGCGGGAATTCCACGCAGGGCGGCCGTTTCTTCTTCGCGGAAATTCTCTTCGCCTAACGAATCAAAAATATCGATGATCGAGGTTTTCAGTTTCGAAATGATGAGCGCGTCCGTATCGAAAATCGGTAATCCTGTGCGCTGGCAAAGTTCCGCGCCGGCGCAGGATTTGCCGCTACCCATAAACCCGATCAGGACGATGGCGCCGCCACGTTTCACACTGCGAAAGTAGCGCAACCTTCCGGCTTGCGAAACGGGGCAGGCTAGGGAAGTGATCAATCGCATGCCGAAGAAATTATCTGCGCCGCTGGTCGCCGTCGTCATGGGCAGCAAGTCCGATTGGGAAACGATGAAGCATGCGGTTGAATTGCTTGATCAACTCGGAGTGCCTAACGAACACAAAATCGTTTCCGCGCATCGCACGCCGGATTTAATGGCGAAGTTCGCGCGTGGCGCGGCTGATCGCGGATTGCACGTTATCATCGCCGGTGCCGGGGGCGCGGCCCACTTGCCTGGAATGATCGCGGCGCAGAC
>JALZAX010000294.1 GCA_030948055.1 Verrucomicrobiota bacterium
ACCGGCGGTCGCAAACGGACAGTTATTCTGCCGGACCGAGTTTCGGTCAACGGCGATTACGCTTGGCGATCAACGCCGATCACAGCGGATAGGACGGGCTCTTATCTTTTCGTTAGCACATCGAGCGGGGTCTACATTTATCCAGCTGTCCCAGCACCTTCTCCTCCTACGCCCGCTCACAGTTTACTAAACGTTTCTACGCGCCTTCGCACTCAGACTGGCGATAACGTTCTTATCGGCGGCTTCATCCTCCAAGGCTTGGAATCGAAGAAAGTAATCATCCGGGCGACTGGCCCGTCCCTACCCTTGTCTGGTACCTTGGCCGATCCTACGCTCGATTTACATAACCCGGACGGTACAGTGATAACTAACGACAACTGGAACGAACACCGCACCGCTGTGATTGCTTCCGGGTTAGCTCCGTCTAATGAACATGAAGCTGCCATTGTCGCTACCCTTCAGCCCGGTGTCTATACAGCTATCTTACAGGGCGTGGGCAATACCTCAGGAGTAGCTTTGGTCGAGGTCTACGACCTGACTCCAAATAGTAACTCACAGATAACCAACATCTCCACCCGCGGCAAAGTGGAGATCGATGACAACGTTATGATCGCCGGCTTTATTATTGGTGGCGATCAACCAACTAAGGTTATTGTCCGCGCGCTAGGTCCCTCCTTGGCTGCTAGTAAAGTCTCCGGGGTCCTGAATGACACCACGCTGGAGCTCCACGACAGCAATGGCACTCTTATTGCCTTCAACGATGATTGGCAGAGCGATCAGGAACAGGAGATCAAAGATAGTAACTTGCCGCCGCCTGATCCGCATGAAGCGGCTCTTCTTCGCACGCTTCAGCCAGGTCTCTATACCGCCATCGTGCACGGTAAGAACAACGCGACTGGCGTAGGTCTAGTCGAGGTTTATAACCTTGAGACTAACTGACTCCACCTAACGGGTTATCCCGTCCCAAAGTATCGATCGCCGGCATCGCCCAAGCCGGGCACGATGTAACCAAACTGGTTTAGTTCCGGATCGATCGCGGCCGTGACTATGGGAACGTCGTTATGCGCCTGCTGGAACTGCGCGAGACCGGCAGGACACGCCACTACGCAAACGAACTGCACGCTTTCCACACCTTGTGCCTTCACCATGCGAACGGCTTCACACGCGCTGTGACCGGTCGCGAGCATCGGGTCGAGGACTAACACTTCGGTGGGTGCGATGTTCTTCGGAAGGCGGCTGTAGTAACTGACGGGCCGCAAGGTGATTTCATCGCGGTAAAGACCGATGTGACCGACCAAGGCATCGGGCACCAGTTGCAACATGCCATCGAGCATCCCCAGACCAGCGCGCAAGATGGGAACAAAAGTGACACGTCGGGTAAGAATTGCACCGGGCGCAGTCTGCAGTGGGGTTTCGATCTCAATCGCCGAGACCGACCAGGAACGCGCCGCTTCCGCCAGTAGCAAGATGGATAGCTCCTGCAAGGCGCGACGAAAGTTTTCCGGGCCGCTGTCTTGATTGCGCAAAAGAGTGAGCCGCGATGCGACCAAAGGATGATCGACCACAGTCAGACGGGGAGGAGCGGAAGCAGGCGGGCGCGATTCGATGGCGGCCATTTGAAGCCGAGGCGCCTCCAGAATCAAGCGCGCTGATTTAGCGATAGGGTTCCGGGGATTGCCGCATCACCTTTGTCCCGCCGACCCTCGTCCACTTCCCGTCCTTCCAAACGCCAACCCAGACGTCGGTGTACTGGCGACCGGCAAAAAAGGCTTCGTCATTGTTAGAGAAGTTCACGGCCATGACGCCGTCCGCGATTTTATAAATCAGCAAATGGACCGTGAGTGCCGGCGCGTGGGTGCGACTTTCCGTGGTGTTGTATCCAACCATGCCCCATCCATTTGCCAGTTTGTCTAAAGCTCCGCCACCTTCAGAGTGGATAATTTTCGGCTCGCCATAGGGCGGAACCTGCGCCACGATCCGCGCGTCGACATTCGAAACGCTCAGCGACTTATAGAGCTTCGGGCTCAAGCTCGTCTTCAAAGTCGACAACGAAGTTGGGCAGGTTCTGGATCGTGCGCGGATGCACCGGGACCCTGATAGTGTGCGGTTTCGCCGGGGCCGCCTCGGCAAAAAGCTGCGCGAGAAGGAGCAGGCTAGAAGCGGCGAGCAAAAGAAATTTCATGAAGAGTCGAGTCTCGCATAAATTTTCTACGCTATTCAAGCCTAACGAGTCCTTGCGAACGCGCACGTAATCAGGACGCGAATTCGTTAGAGCATAACGAATTCTTGCGCAACCGTATGACTCTCTCCGCCCGAATAGTGCCTGTGAAATCTACTTCATTCTCTCGCCGCTACCCGATCGGAGCCGAAATCATGGGTGACGGTAAGACCAGCTTTCGGGTCTGGGCGCCGAAGGCGAAGCGCGTCGATCTCGTTTTGGAAAAATCGGCGGACGAAGATCCGGCGCGCACTTTTCATCCGTTGGAAGCAGAAGCCGGTGGATATTTTTCCGGGACCGCCCTGGCAGAGGCGGGAGCGCTCTATCGTTTTCGTGTCGACGAAGCCGAGATGTTCCATCCTGATCCGGCCTCGCGTAATCAGCCGCAAGGTCCGCATCGCTCGTCCGCGATAGTGGATCCCGCAATTTTTCCCTGGAGCGACGCGCGCTGGGAGGGAGTTCGCATGCCCGGCCAAATCATCTACGAAATGCACATCGGCACCTTCACGCCGGAAGGAACCTGGCGAGCGGCGACGGCGCAATTGCCCGAACTCGCCGATGTCGGAATCACGACCATCGAGATGATGCCGATCGCGGATTTCGCGGGCCAATTCGGCTGGGGTTACGACGGCGTCGATCTCTTCGCGCCGACTCATCTTTATGGAAAACCGGATGATTTGCGCAGCTTCATCGATCAGGCGCACTCGTTAGGCATGGGCGTGATCCTCGATGTGGTTTACAACCATTTCGGGCCAGAAGGAAATTATCTGCGCGTTTTTGCCGATGATTACTTTACCGAGCGGCACGAGAACGATTGGGGCGATTCGCTGAATTTCGACGGCCGGAATTCCAAACCAGTCCGAGAATTTTTTATCACCAACGCCCGCTATTGGATTGAGGAATTTCATTTCGACGGTTTCCGCTTCGACGCCACCCAGGACATCCACGACGCTTCTGCGGAATACATTGTCGGCGAAATCGGTCGGGCGGCGCGCAAGGCCGCGGGCGACCGCTCGATCATCCTCATCGCCGAAAACGAACCGCAGCTCGCCAAACTCGTTAGGCAAAAAAAAATCGGCGGCGACGATCTCGATGCACTCTGGAACGACGATCTGCATCACAGCACGCTGGTCGCGTTGACCGGACGCAACGAGGCCTATTACAGCGATTACCGCGGCAATCCGCAGGAATTTATTTCCGCGGCGAAGTACGGTTACCTTTTTCAAGGCCAGCCTTTTCTGTGGCAGGACGCCCCGCGCGGCGAGCCGACCTACGGCATCGGCCCGCAAGCTTTCGTCGCCTTTATCGAGAATCACGATCAGGTGGCTAATTCCGCTTTCGGCGAACGGGTGCGCCTGCAATCTTCGCCCGGCCGTTATCGCGCCATGACCGCTTTGCTCTTGTTAGGCCCGTGGACTCCGATGTTGTTTCAAGGTGAGGAATTTGGCGCGACCAATCCATTCATGTATTTCAGCGACGCCTCCGGCGATTTGCGCAAGGCGATCCAGAAAGGTCGCTTCCAATTCCTGAAACAATTTCCCTCCACCGCCAGCGCCGAGACACAAGCACATCTACCGCCGCCCGCAGATCGCGAAACATTCCTGCGTTCGAAACTCAACTTCGACGAACGCAAAACCGGAAAACCGATTTACGACCTGCATCGCGATCTTCTCCGGTTGCG
>JALZAX010000295.1 GCA_030948055.1 Verrucomicrobiota bacterium
ACAAATCGAATCCGAACGCGATGAAATCGATTGAGCACGACACGCTCTACACCAACGTCGCGCTCACTGATGACGGCGATGTCTGGTGGGAAGGCAAAGACGGCGCGCCGCCGAAACACGCAATCGCTTGGAAGGGCAACGATTGGACGCCCGATTCAAAAGAAAAAGCCGCCCATCCGAATTCGCGTTTCGCCACGCCGATGCGCAACAATCCTGCGCTCGATCCCGATGTGGAAAAAGGTGCCGGCGTCCCGATCAGCGCGATCATTTTCGGCGGACGCCGCAGCGACACCATGCCGCTCGTTTTCCAGGCGCGCGATTGGGAGCACGGCACCTACATCGGCGCGACCATGGGGTCGGAAACCACCGCGGCCGCGACCGGCGCCGTCGGCCAGGTGCGCCGCGACCCAATGGCGATGTTACCGTTTTGTGGCTACAACATGGGCCAATATTTCCGGCACTGGCTCGAGGTCGGTTCCCGCCTGAAAAATCAGCCGCTCATTTTTCATGTGAACTGGTTTCGCAAAAACGCCGACGGAAAATTTTTGTGGCCCGGCTTCGGCGACAACATGCGCGTCCTGAAATGGATCATCGACCGCGTGGAAGGTCACGGCGGCGGCGCTGAAACCGAGATCGGAACAATCCCGCGCCCGGAAGATTTCGACCTCGCGGAACTCAACGACGTTTCACGCGAAACGATGCGCGAACTTTTCTCGATCAAACCGGACGAGTGGAAGAAAGAACTCGAAGGGCAGACGGAATTCTTCAAGACGCTTGGCCAAGACATGCCGCAGGAATTGCTCGCGCAACACGACAAACTCGCGGAAAAGTTCAGACAGGATTAACAGGATTATTCAGAATTTCTGAATCTTGTACATCCTGTTAATCCTGTCCTAAAATTAGCGTTCCGTTTGCGCTGGAGAGCCGCTTCCCGGATAATCTCCGGTGGTTCGAACGAAAGGGGAAAAAGAATGCGTCACTGCGCCGCCTGATCGCGGTTGCGTCGAGATTCGCGGCGCGCGTCAGAACAATCTCAAGGGCATCGATCTCGATCTGCCGCTCGGAAAATTAACTGTCATCACCGGCCCGAGCGGGAGCGGAAAATCGTCGCTCGCCTTCGAAACCATCTACGCCGAAGGGCAGCGGCGTTACGTCGAAACGTTCAGCCCTTACATGCGGCAATTCCTCGATCGCATGGACAAACCCCGCGTCGATGAAATTCGCGGCATCCCACCAGCGATCGCGATCGAGCAGGCGAACCCCGTCAAATCATCGCGCTCCACCGTCGGGACGATGACCGAGATCAATGATTACCTGAAGTTGCTCTGGCCGCGCATCGCGCGCGCATTTTGCCCGAATTGCGAGAGAGAGATTCGTCCGGAAACCGCAAAGTCGATCGCCGAGGAAATCCTGCGGGAACTCAGCGGCAAGACGGTACTGATCACGTTCTGGGTTTCGGTTCCGGCAAAAACGGAAGCGCAGGAATTTTTCAAATTCATTCAACAGCAAGGTTATTTGCGCGTCTGGCTAAATGGCGAAGTGGTGCGCGCCGATACTGATAAAAAAGTGGGACGACTCGGCGCGCGCGTGCAGGTCATCCAGGACCGGACCACGATTTCGGACGAGAACCGATCGCGCTTGGTGGAGGCGCTCGAGGTTGCGCTGCGTTTCGGCAAAGATCGAATCAACATCGTTGAGCTCGAGGAGAAAAAGGAACATCCGTTTTCCACCGGCTGGCATTGCGCGCATTGCGATCTCGACATTCGTCCGCCCACGCCGGGCTTGTTCAGTTTCAACAGTCCGCTCGGTGCGTGCCCGGAATGTCGCGGCTTCGGCCGCACGATTGCGATCGATCTCGATCGCGCCATTCCCGATCGCGCGCTCTCGCTCGCACAGGGTGCAGTGCGCGTTTTTCGCGGCGAAGAAATGGGCGAATCGCAAAAAGACCTGATGCGGGCCTGCGCGCGCGAAGAGATCAACGTTCATATGCCGTTCGACGAATTGCCGAAGTCCGACCAGCAATTCGTCATCAACGGCGAAAAGAAAAATGGCGAGTATGAGGACGACGAAAGCAGCGACCGCTGGTACGGCGTGCGCGGATTTTTCAAATGGCTCGAAAGCAAAACCTACAAAATGCACGTGCGCGTTTTGCTCAGTCGCTATCGCGCTTACACCACGTGCCCAAGCTGCAAAGGCGGACGCTTCCAACCGGACGCGCTGAATTATCGCATCGTCACGGCGCAAGACACCTTGACCTTGCCTCGAATCGACGCGCTACCGGTCAATCGCACGCGCGATTTGCTTGCGAACATTGCGCTGCCGCCTAACGACTCCCCGGCCGAAATGTTGCGCCGCGAAGTTGTCACGCGCCTGAGTTATCTCTGCAACGTCGGGCTCGGTTACCTCACGCTCGATCGTTCTACGCGCACACTCAGCGGCGGCGAAGTGCAGCGCGTCAATCTCACGACCTGTCTCGGGGCGTCTCTTGTGAACACGCTTTTCGTCATGGACGAGCCCAGCGTCGGACTTCATCCGCGCGATGTCGGTCGTTTGATTCGCGTCATTCACAATCTGCGCGACAAAGGCAACACGCTCCTCGTTGTCGAACACGAGGAAGCGATCATTCGCTCCGCCGATTATCTGATCGACATCGGCCCCGGCCGCGGCGAGCAAGGTGGCGAATTAATTTTCAGCGGGTCGCTCGCAGAAATGCTGGGGAGCGCACGCTTGCAGCGTGCTGGTGAAGGCATTCTGCCTTCACGAACTTCTTTGCGCGTTTTGCCTAACGAGTCTTTGTCGACGAAGAAAAGTTCGTTGCGGCAGAATGCGGCAACCAGCACGCCACAGGCGTGCGCTCCCCAATCCTTAACGCGCGATTATCTCACTGGAGGAAAATCGATTCCGATTCCCAAATCGCGTCGCAAATCAACCAGCGCGATCAAGATCAACGGCGCGTGCGAACACAATCTCAAGAATATCGATGTCGATATTCCGCTCGGAATTTTTACCTGCGTCACCGGCGTTTCCGGTTCCGGCAAATCGACATTGATCCACGAAGTTCTCTATCGAAATCTTGCGCGCGCCAAAGGCCAATCGACGGAGCAGGAAGCTGGTGCGTGCAAATCCGTCAGCGGCGCGCATCGCATTGGCGATGTGGTCATGGTCGATCAAGCGCCGCTGGCGCGCACACCGCGTTCCACGCCGATTTTGTACCTCGGTCTTTACGATCGGGTGCGCGAATTATTCGCCGCGCTCCCCGAAGCGCAGGCGCAAGGCCTGACCGCAAGCGCGTTTTCTTTCAATTCCGGCAGCGGCCGTTGCGAGCGTTGTTGCGGCACCGGGTTCGAAAAAATCGAGATGCAATTTCTGAGCGATCTCTTCGTGCGTTGCGCGGAATGCGAAGGAAAACGTTTTCAAGCGCACGTGCTGCGCGTGCATCTCTACGGCAAGTCGATCCACGACGTTCTGCAGCTGACGGTAAGTGAAGCGATCCAGTTTTTCGCGCAGATCGGCGAGTCGGCGAAACTGGGCGATCCGCTCGACGTGTTTGATGAAGTTGGGCTCGGTTATCTGCGGCTGGGTCAACCGCTCAACACATTATCCGGCGGCGAATCGCAGCGACTCAAACTCGTCGCCCACCTGACCGATCACGTGGGGGGCGAAAATGGAAATGGAAATTCCGCCCGCGGAAAATTGTTCATCTTCGACGAACCGACAACCGGATTGCATTTCGACGACGTCGCGTTGCTCGTGAAGGTTTTTCAGGGGTTGGTTGATCGAGGGAATTCGATCGTGGTGATCGAGCACAATCTTGAAGTCATAAAATGCGCCGATTGGGTTATCGATCTTGGACCCGAAGCCGGCGATGACGGCGGGGCGTTAGTCGGCGCCGGAA
>JALZAX010000296.1 GCA_030948055.1 Verrucomicrobiota bacterium
AGTAGGTATCGAGTTAACATCCAGCTTATAGATGTCGTGAAACTCAGCCGCTTCCGTTTCCGCGGTACCGGTCATGCCAGCTAGCTTTTGGTAAAGCCGGAAATAGTTCTGGATAGTTATCGTTGCCAGGGTCTGGGTCTCACGATCGATCTGCACGCCTTCTTTAGCTTCCACCGCCTGATGCAAGCCATCACTCCAACGTCGGCCCGGCATCTTCCGGCCGGTATATTCGTCGACGATAACTACCTTGTTCTCTTCTACCACATACTGGACGTCCTTCTCGAAAACGCAATAAGCGCGGAGTAACTGAGAGATGTTATGAATGCGCTCAGCCTGAGCATCGCAAATCTGCTGGCGCTCGACTTTTTGTTTCTCCTTCTCTTCGTCGGAAAGGGTGCGGTTAAGATCGATCTCGGTGAACTCGCTGATTAAGTCCGGCAGGACGAAGGCGTCCGGATCATCCGGATTCATAAAGGTCCGGCCCTGCTCGGAGAGATCGGACTCGTTAGACTTTTCGTCGATGGTAAAGAAGAGCTCTTCCTTGAGCGCGAAAAGTTCTTCCTTGCGCGAATCGGTGTAGAAGGACAGCTCCGCCTTCTCGATCGCCTTTCGTTTCTCCGGGTCCTCCATCATGCGCAGCAACTGTTTGTTGCGCGGTTGCCCTAGCTTAACCTTGAACATCGCCAGGCCGCCCTCTTCGGGTTTGCCTTGATCGAACAGCTCCTTGGCATCGCTCGCGAAACGGTTGACCAGCATGTTCTGCTTGCGCACCAACTGCTCAGTCAGCGGTTTCCACTTATCGTACTGATGTGTCGAAACTGTGGCTGGTCCGCTGATGATGAGCGGAGTGCGCGCTTCGTCGATTAAGATGGAATCGACTTCATCGACGATGGCGTAATAATAACCGCGCTGGACTTGTTGCTCGCGCGTCGTGGCCATGCCGTTGTCGCGCAGATAATCGAAACCGAATTCCGAATTCGTCCCATAAGTAATGTCGCAGGCGTATTGCGCGCGCCGAACATCGGGCGGTTGATCGTGCTGAATGCAACCAGTCGTTAGACCAAGAAAGCGGTAGAGCTGTCCCATCCATTCCGCATCGCGTCGCGCCAGGTAATCATTCACCGTCACGAGATGTGCGCCGCGACCGGTCAACGCATTTAGGTAGAGCGGCAGGGTGGCGACGAGCGTCTTACCTTCACCGGTCGCCATTTCGGAAATGCGACCGCGATGCAAGACTATGCCTCCGACCAATTGAACATCGAAGTGCACCATGTTCCAGGTCATCGGCTGGTCGCACACGTCGAAGGTCTCCTGCCGCTCGGTCAATCGCCGCGCGGCATTTTTCACCACCGCGAACGCTTCCGGTAGAATCTCCTCCAGCCGGCGCCATTGCTCGGCATCGTCCGTGATTTTCGTGAGCTCTTCCTTCCACTGCGCAGTCTTAGCGCGTAGCTCGTCGTCGGAGAGCGACTTGAATTGCTCGTCCAGCTCGTTGATGCGACGGGTCCCCGGCATCAGGCGCTTGATTTCGCGCTGATTCTTCGACCCGAGTATCTTCTTTAAAATCCAGCCAACCATGGAATGCGTAATATCGACAAGATTCCGCCAGTAGCAACGATGACACCACGACTCGGCCTTGCGTTGTTTTTGCTCGCGTTACGCAGCGCCTTTGGACAAGCCACGGAAGAGAACCGGGCCTGGAACCAGCCGGTGCCGCCGTTCAAGATTATTGGCAACATCTACTACGTGGGCGCGAGGGAAGTTTGCTCATACCTGATCACGACGCCGGCTGGTCACATCGTGCTCGATGGCGGTTTTGTTGAAACGGCGCCGCAAATCGAAGCGAACATCGCGCAGCTCGGTTTTCGTCTGGCCGACGTGAAGATCCTGATTAGCAGCCATGCGCACCTCGATCACGCAGGCGGTTTGGCGGAGTTGAAGGAGAAGACCGGCGCGAAATTCATGGCCATGAAAGAAGACGCCGATCTCCTTGCGCGCGGCGGGAAAGATGATTTCGCTTTCCGTGACAGACTTTTGTTCCCGCCGGTCACCGCTGATCGCGAACTACGCGACGGCGATAAAGTCGACCTCGGCGATGTTACGCTCATCGCGCGTCTGACCCCGGGCCACACCAAAGGCTGCACGAGTTGGACGACTCAGGTAGAAGAGAACGGCCGCAAATACGACGTCGTTTTCGTGGGCAGCACGTCCGTGCCGGGGTACACGCTTCTGGGAAATCCAAAATATCCGAACATGAAAGACGATTACGAAAAGACCTTCGCGCTCATGAAGAAACTGCCGTGCGATGTCTTTCTCGCTTCGCACGGTTCCTTCTTCTCCTTAGTCGAAAAGAGCAAACTGCTGGCGCAACGACCGTCGCAAAATCCGTTCATCGATCCGAACGGCTATCGCAAATTTATCGAACAAACGGACCGCGCTTTTCACGAGCAACTGCAGCGCGAAGAATCGAAATGAACAGATTGTGCGCGAGAATTTTGTGTCTAAGCTCGCGCGATGAAGAAGATCGTTTCCACCACTGAAGCGCCGGCTGCGGTCGGACCTTACTCGCAGGCCGTTCGCATCGGTCCAATGCTTTTCACCGCCGGGCAAATTCCGCTCGATCCGAAAAGCGGTCAGCTTGTTTCCGACAAGATCGCGGAGCAGACCAAGCGCGTGCTCGATAATTTGACCGCGGTGCTGCAGGCCGAAGGCATGAGTTTTTCCAACATCGTCAAGACGACGGTTTTCATGACCAACCTGGGCGACTTCCAGACCATGAACGAAGTTTACGCGGGCTACTTTAAAGATGCGCCGCCCGCGCGTTCAACTGTGCAGGTCGCGGCTTTGCCCAAAGGTGCACAGGTGGAAATTGAAGTCATTGCGGCCGCAACCAAAGAGGGCGGAAAAGCAATCGATACCTGGGAGTGAGCGAGGACTTACTCGCGCTCTTTCGCAAGACCGGCGCGCTGCTCGACGGACATTTCGTGCTGCGTTCCGGTTTGCATAGCCGGCAGTTTTTTCAGTGCGCCATCCTGCTGCAATACACCGATATCGCGGCGGATGTTTGCGGCCGGCTAGCCGATAAATTGCGCGGGATCGAATGCGATGCGGTTATCTCGCCGGCGCTGGGCGGAATTGTCGTCGGTCAGGAAATCGGCCGCTCGTTAGGCAAACGTCACATCTTCGCGGAGAAGGATGCAGGCGGGCTGGTGTTGCGCCGCGGTTTCAAGGTTTTGCCTAACGAGAGGTTTATCGTGGCGGAAGATGTGGTCACGCGCGGCGGTCGGGTGCAGGAAACGATCGACATCGTACGCAATCACGGCGGCGTCGTCGCGGCCGTCGGGGTGATCGTCGATCGCAGCGGCGGACAGCGCCCGGACTTCGGCTGTCCATTCGTTAGTCTGATCGAAATGAACGTTGAGACTTTTTCCGCCGAAAAAATCCCGCCCGAACTCGCCGGCATTCCGGCAGTGAAGCCCGGGAGCAAATAAGATTTACGGAAGCGTCAGCTCGGGCGCTCGTTGTTTTAGGCGATAAAGCGTCATGCGATCAGCATCGAACGCCCAGGCGGAAATGCGCGCGTTCGGCGGCAAAGCGAAGCGTGGAAAGGTCGCGTGCCAACCGCTGTGCAGTTGATCGCGCGTGTGCAAAGCGTGCGCCACATCGCCCCGCCGATCATGTTTTTCAGAGAGAGCGAACGCCTTCCAGTTGCCATCCCCGTTTTCGAAAGCGAGCACGACACAATCTGCCGGGCGCTGCTTCGTATTCAACGCCGCCCAGCCGGCGACGAGAAAGGAATCCCCCTCGACGGGCGTAATCGTTTCGCACCAGCCGGAAACCGATCTTCCATCTGCTTCTTGGTGTGACAGTGAAGAAATTTCCGCGCTG
>JALZAX010000297.1 GCA_030948055.1 Verrucomicrobiota bacterium
GTTTAAAATCGCGCGCTGGTTTGCACCAAAATCATGAAAATGAAAACAAGAAATTTCTTCGCGAACACTCTTCTTTTCCTGACGCTCTCCGCCATCGCAGCCACGGCGAAAGACGATGAGTTGCCGAGGATGCAAAGTTTCGCGCGCTACGAGGGAATGATGAACAAGTCGCCCTTCGCGGTCGCTACGGCTGTGGCCCCGCCGCCACAGGCGCCGAATTTCGCGAAGGACCTTTACATCGCGAACGCCGCCAAGCTAAGCGACGAGGGTGTCGTAACTCTGAATTCGAGCACCGACAAGAATCTCAAAGAATACTTAACCACAAAAAGCGCGAACAAGAGCGGCTACAGTATTTCGAACATCGAATGGTCGGACCACGTCGGCGCGACCAAGGTGACGATTGCGAAAGACGGTCAGTTCGCCACGCTCACTTTTAATCAAGCCTTGATCACTCAACCAGTCGCGAACGCTCCCATGCCGCAGCCGCAGCAGGTCGTTGCGCCACCGCCTACACAAGGGGGCGCGACGGTTCCACCGGTTCCGCAATACAACGCCAACACAGGCACAATTAAACCGGCGCCGATTCCGACTTTGCCCACGCCACCGCCACGCGTGCGCGGTGTTATCCAGCGCAATCCCGCGCCACAGGGTGAAGGCGCGGTTGCACCTCAGCAGGACAACTAGCGAACGCTAATTGCCCCAGTTATCGTCGGCGGTGTCGGGTTTGCGATCCGGACCGGCGGAATAAAGATCGTAGCTATCCGGATTTTTTCGGCCGGGCGAAAGATAAACGTAATTGTTGCTCCAGGGATCCTGCGGCAATTCTTTGAAGAGCTGATACCAGCGCGTCGGTTTCGGGTCACTCTGCGGTGGCGTGACCAGGGCTTGCAGACCTTGTTCAGTCGTGGGCAGAAACCCATTCACACTCTCGTAAAGCTTCAGCTGCGTGGAGATCGCCTGGATATCCGCGCGCACGCGCATGTCTTTGGCGATACCAGTAGTGTTGCCCAACTTTCCCACCGCCACGCCGAGAATGATGACGATGATGCCCACCACAAGCATGATCTCGAGCAGGGTGAAGGCTGCTTGTGTTTGCCTAACGAGTGCTAATTCGGATCGAGCACGTAATCGGATTTGTCCCACAAATATTTCAGTTGAATTTGCGTGGCGCGGACGGCCGAAGCCGCAGTTCCCGAACCACCGATTACAATCACATCATTCGTTCCGACTCTCAAATTCGCCGCCGGAATTATTTTCTGCGCCCGCAGCCACCCCGTGTAATGAAAACGCATCGCTCCGACGAGGCGTTTCGTCTCTCCTCGATACGCCGGGTCCGCCAAATCCGGTAAGGTGAGCGACGCGGCGCCGAGATTTTCGCCGTTCACAAAAACTTGAGGAGGCGAATCAATCTGCGCGCTCGCCACTTCAAAATTAAGCATTGCTACCAGCGGCGCCGCTTCGATCCCAAATTGGAAGGCCGCGCCTTGTTGCACACTCGCGCCGATGCGGATGGTATCCGGCGAAAGTGTGGCCGTGACGGCGCCGAAAGTTGCCTTGTCCGCGGTTTGCGTCGGCATCGGCGCAGCGGCGGAAAATGGTTCGGGAACAAACGAGCGCCGGTCGGACGAAAGCGGATGCGCCACGTTGCGGCTCGTCATCCAATCCAGATAAACCCCGCGCACAGTCGATCCGTCGCCGGGCACATCGATGTCGATGCAGGAGACGCCGATCATCGGGAGAAGAATTGTTTCCGACGTGGAAAGATCGATGCCAGCACCCAGTGCGCCCGATTGCAAAATCTGTGTGCCCGATTCATCCCAGGCGATGATCGAGGGACGTTGCTGCGGTTTGTCATCAAAAAATAAACGGAGCAGCATCGATTGCAGATCGGCCCGCGGATGTTGCACGCGAATTCGAAAAACCGTGTGCGCTTGTGATCCGTCGGCCGGTTGCACAGGAACGAGCGTGATCGATTCGATCCAGCGCGGTGCTACTTGCGGACTGGCATTGGTTGTCTGGCGTAAATCGAGCCACGCGCTTTCCGCGGGGGCGCGCTCGGTCGCGGCCGCGGGCGCGGTGGAAAATGAGTTGTTGAAGGCTTCCTGCGCCCACGCAGAAGAAGCACCCAATGCGACGACGCACGCCACAATCCGGAACAACATCAAAGCGGAGAATACCTTAGTGCGTGTGCACCTGTAAACTACTCGTCATTTCGAAGACCGCCGAGAGAATGCTGTAAACCACGAAGCCGACGACCATCGCGATCAAGACAATGATCACCGGCGGGATGAGCGACGAAGTGATTTTCACGGTGCGATCCAGTTCGCGTTCATAAACATCGGCGATCGTCTGCATGGTTTGCGCGAAATGTCCGGTCTGCTCGCCGACCGCCATCATGTCGGTGAAAAGTTCCGGAAATAAATGCTGCGCGCTGAGTGCGGCGGACAAGTTCGCGCCGTCGATGACCGCGCGGCGCACATCCACTAATTTGCGTTCGACGTATTTGTTCCCGGCGATTTCCGTCACGAGATCGAGTGCCTTCAAAAGAGGAATGCCATTTTCCATCAGCGTTCCGAGTGTGCGGGAAAATTGCGCGTAATAACGGTGTTTGATGATGCGGCCGTAACCCGGAAACGACATTCGAATGCGGTCCCAGGTCACACGACCTTCTTCCGTGCGAATGAAAGCGCGCAGACTAACACTCCCTCCGATCACGACGAGCGCGCCGACCCACCAATAAGTAGTTAGGACGTGATGAAAGCTAACCAGGATGCGCGTCGGCAACGGCAAGGCGCCGCCATTTTGCGACATGAAGTTTGTCAGCTGCGGCACCATGTAAGTGATGAACACAGTCATAAGCACCGCCCCCGCGACCGCGAGGAAGGCCGGATAAATTAACGCCTGCTGCACGCGATCGCGCAGATCTTTCGCCTGCATCAAGTGTTCGACCAGGCGCCGCAAAATTTCCGGCAACGCGCCACTCGCTTCGCCAGCGGCGATCAAGTTCACATAAATCGCCGGAAAAATTTTCGGAAAATCGCGCAACGCCTGCGAGAAACTTCGCCCATCGACCAGCGCCTGATGGAGAGCACGCGTCATCTGCTGGACGCGCGGATGCTTGAGCCGTTTTTCCAGGACGGCCAATCCTTCATCGAGCGTCATCCCGGCCTGCAAAAGATGCGCCAGTTGCTCGGTGAAGATGAGCAACTGCGTGTGCGGAATTTTAAGATTTTGCGTCGCCGCTGGAGTCACGACGGGCGCGCCGCCGATCACGACTTGCGGAGTCGAACCAACCGCGTCGATGCGAATTGGGATGTAATGCAGTTGTTCGATTTGCCGAATGGCAACCGAGCGATCGGCGCAGTTCAAGACGCCCTCCACCAGAGCACCCTGCATGTTGCGCGCGCGATAGGAAAACTCCGGCATGAGATCAGAATGATAACGCGAAACGCGTGACCTGCATCAGGGCGATTTCGCGAAAAGCAAATCGCGCAGCCGCGCGTAATCCGGTTTTGCCTTGGCGGCGGAGTCGGCCAGGCTCTTAGCGGCATCGAGCTGACCTGTCGAAAAAGCATAAACTGCGGCGAGCCATTGGCGATCGGCTGCGTCGGGCGAATTTGGCCTAACGAATGCAAGCGACATGGCCAGCAGCATATTCGGCGGAAATTTCTCCCAGCCGAAAGGCGCTTCGCCATAGTTGGCGACATTGAGCGTGATCATGTTGTCGTTGGCGGTTTTCACTCCCTGATAGGTTGTGGGTCCAATGGTCACGGGAGTTTTGTAAGCGCCCGTTTTTAGATCTGCGATCAGCCGCTGCTTCCAATCCGCCAGGTATTTCGATTTGTCCGC
>JALZAX010000298.1 GCA_030948055.1 Verrucomicrobiota bacterium
ATTGTTACTAAAACTAAAGACGCCCTCGGAGCTGTTGCTTTGACGGTGCAGGTAATAGAACCCGGCCGTCCAGTAGCGCGTTATTGTCGCATCAATTGCCGGTTGAAAAAAGTAGTAGTTATCCACGCGGGAAGCGTTCACACCGGTGCTGGTACTAAAATAATTGGAGTGTTGATAGCCGCTGGTAAGGCCAACATAAAAGCGCCGCAGAAGGCGCTGGCGAATGCTGAGGGTGATGTCGGTGAGGGAATAATCCTGACCAACAAGCACCGCGGAATTCTGGGTGCGGAGGTTCCCGTTTAGCGTGATGGTCGTTCCATCGAAAGGCTGATAGCTGGCGCTTAAATCATATACCGGTGAGACATACGAACCGCCGTCGAATTGCCGGAACTCGACGCCGACCGAACCATTCAAGCTTACTTTACCAGTCGCCTGATAGGTTACGGTCGCGTTGAGCTGCTCGAATGTCTGATCTGAACTGCTTCCTTCGACCAAGTTGTAACCGCCGGTGCCGCCGAGCCCAATAACGAGCTTCGGACTGTAGTTGAAGTTGAGGAAGATGTTGCCCGAGATGGTCTGCGACCCGATCAAATTGGGATAGTCGTAGCGCGAGTAATGGGCTGCGCCGCTCAGGAACGTCTTCCCGGTGAGATCATAACTGAAGGTGCCATTCGTGGTGTAGACATTTTGTTTCGTCCCGCCTCCGGTGTCGAGATTTACGCCGGGGCCGGTATTGACGGTTCCGATGCTGGCGACATTGAGCGGGTTCGTTCCTTCCAAGAGTTGAATATCCTGGCCAAGACCGAGCTTCAAATGTCCGGTGCGGTATGAGGCGACCAAGTGCATGAGATGCTGAACCGCGTTCGCGCTTGAATGATCGGCGTAAATGAAAAAACTCGGCGCGTAATCGAATTGCACATAATTGCGGCTTTCTCCGACGATATCGCCATAGCCGAGCGTGAGCCCCGGCTCGATCGCGAGATAGTAATCGCCGACGCGTTCGCCTTGGATCAGAAAAATGTTGTCGTCGTATACGCCGCGAATGTTCAGCCGGAGCGCGTACTGAAATTTCTTGGGAATCGAAGAAATTTCCTCACCGATAGTGCTCGTCGCCTCCAGCGCACGATCGGTCGATACCATGGGAGTTTGGACGCCGTAGGGGTCCACTGCCGTCGGATTCTCTGGCAAAGGCGCAGTCGAAAGTGATGTCTGGCTGTTGGCGCAAATCGGCATCGCAGCGATGAGCATGCTTGCGGTAATTTTTCGAAAGTCGATTAAGCGAGGCGAGTACATCGTGCCGGGTCTGCTTCAGCCATTGTGGGTGATAAGCGCGAATTTCATCAACGGTTTTTACGTTTCCGGGATGAAACTAAAGAAAGTTCTCCGAGTCATCGGGGTCGTTCCGTGAACGACGTATCGAGCTTCCTTTGCGAAAAAACCGGACGCCGAGACGCGCAAGTTACCGCGCGATTCCGAACCGAGTGGGTATGGATGCTGCTCTAAACGGAGCGTTATGATAATCGCGCTTGTGGTAATCCTCGCAATTCTCGTGTCGACGGCGGTCATTGGGCATCAGCTCGAAAGAGCGCCGGAAGGTTTTGAGGATTCTCGTGGTTTTCATTTTATTACGCGCAGACCTTCCGCACCGATGGCCGGCATTCATTCGGTGTCTTCGGTCCATCTCGTCGGCCACGAAAAAAGGTCTGCGGCTTCAGCGCTCTAACTCTCGCGCCTCATGCGGCGCTGCGCCGTTGATTGCCTCGGATTTGATTCGCATCGCGCGGAGGGAAAAGCTTGCTTCTCCGGCCGCAGTCTGAATAATGTCCATCCGCTCCGGTAGCTGTTGAGCTAGCGAGCGGAGAGAAGTGAGGGAAGTTAGGGCCGCCATAAATCGAAAGGAATAAGTTGACGGGGCGGAAAGAATTGTAGTTATCTCTAGTCAGTCTAAGCTTTATAGCCCCCAGTTTAGAAGCCGCAGACCATCTTCTAATTGATGATACCAAGCACTTCTTCTGTCCCCGATTTGGCTAAACGGGGCAGCAATTCGCCATACTCCTCGGCGCGAAATGGAAATATTCTGCGACGCTTTTTTGAGCGCGCGGAAAAATCAGACGCGTCTCCAACCGGCCGAGTCCCAAAAAGCCGGAAAAAAGTTGAGTTGCCGGCGCATTCTTTGCCGACGTCGGCGGAAGCGGAACGTGTTACCCGACTGTTACGCTCGACCGTAGTCGAACTTTGGCGGGAAGAGCATGCGGCGCCATCCAGTGGGGACGAGAAAGTGGCAAGATTGGTCAGCGAGGAACCCCCTGCACCAGCGAGCGTGCCGGCTTGGAAACGGGCTTTGGATGTTTCCTTCATCATCTTGCTGGCACCCCTCTGGCTCCCTTTGATATTGCTGATTACGATCGCGGTGCGTTTGTCCTCATCTGGTCCGATTTTTTATCGGCAGGAGCGCGTCGGTTATGCCGGACGTCGTTTCATGATTTACAAATTTCGGAGCATGAAAGTGAATGCGGAAACGAATGTGCATGAAGCGCATCTTGAGCGCTTGATGCGCGACAGCGTGCCGATGGCCAAACTCGATGGAGCAGGCGATCCGCGCATTCTGCCGTGGGGACGAATTTTGCGGGCGACCGGGCTGGATGAATTGCCGCAAATCTTCAATGTCCTGCGAGGTGAGATGAGTTTGGTGGGCCCGCGTCCGTGCACGGTGCACGAGTTTGCTCGTTACGCCCCGTGGCAGCGTGCACGGGTAAATGCACTACCCGGCTTGACCGGATACTGGCAGGTGAACGGCAAGAACAAAACGACTTTTAACGAAATGATCGAGATGGATATTTTTTATGGGAAGAATCTTTCGCTCGGTCTTGATTTGAAGATCGTGCTGCAAACAATTCCCGCGCTCCTCGATCAAACGATGGAGGGTTTCGGTCGGCGGTCGCGCCTCGATGCGCAACCTACCGTTCATCCGTCAGAAGGAATATGAGTTCGCCTGTTTCGGTCGGAGTCGTCGGCTGCGGTTACTGGGGGCCGAATCTCGTCCGCAATTTTCGTGCAGTGCCGAATTGCTTAGTCAAAGCGATGTGCGACGTGAACGCCGGTCGGCTGGCTCATCTGCGTGCACTCTATCCCGACATCGAGGGAGTTTCCGATTTTCAGCATTTCTTGAACGGCCTGGAGCTCGACGCAGTGATCATCGCGACTCCGGTGAAGCAACATTACGCGCTGGCGAAGGCCAGTCTGCTCGCGGGCAAACATACTTTTGTCGAGAAGCCGATGGCTTCTTCTTCGGCGGAGTGCGACGAATTAATCGAGATCGCGGAGCGCAATGGTCTCGTGCTCATGGTCGGTCACACCTTCCTCTATTCCGCGCCCGTCCGCAAAATTCACGATATCATTCAGGCCGGTGACATCGGCGATATCCGTTACATTAATTCCCGCCGCCTCAATCTTGGGCTCTTCCAAAACGATATCAATGTCGCCTGGGATTTAGCGCCGCATGACATCTCGATCATTCTGCACATTCTCGGCGAATTTCCGCTGACCGTGAATTGCCAGGGCAACGCGCACGTCACACCGAACATCGAGGATGTGACGAACCTTTCGTTAACTTTCCGCAACAAGAAATTCGCGACGATTCAAAGCAGTTGGTTAGAGCCGCGCAAAGTTCGGGAGATGACGATCGTCGGCACGCGCCGGATGATTGTTTACGACGACCTCGCGCCGAACGAGAAGATCAAGATTTACGATGTGCGTGTCGAGCGTCCACCGCACTATGACACTTTCGCGGAGTTCCACTATTCCTACCACTACGGCGACAGCTACATCCCTCACATC
>JALZAX010000299.1 GCA_030948055.1 Verrucomicrobiota bacterium
GAATTGGCCGCGGGATTCATCTCGGCGACACGATTCTTGGGATCAAGGGTCGGGTTGGTTTCGAAGCGCCGGCGGCGCAGTTGTTGATCGCGGCGCATCGCGAGCTGGAGAAACTGGTGCTGACCGGAAAACAGATTTTTTGGAAAGAACATCTCGGAAATCAGTACGGCGCGCTTTTGCACGAAGGACAGTTCTTCGATCCGCTCGCCCGCGATCTCGAAGCGTTCCTCGAATCGAGCCAGTCGCGTGTGAGCGGCGATGTCCGGGTGAAACTTTATCCACGCAGTTTTGCTATTGAAGGTGTTCGTTCTCCCCACACGCTCATGCTCGCGGAGGCGAGTTACGGCGAGGGAACTTCGTTGTGGAACGGACGCGAAGCTGCGGCTTTCGCGAAAATTTTCGGCGTTCCGCAAATGATCGCGAACAAGGAAGACGATGCGCGTTCATCTCGATAAGATCGCGTCGGTCACGCGCAATTTGCAGCTCGGCCGGCAGGTGACCTTGACGCCGGAAATCGAAGCGCGCCCCGGCGCGGTGATTGCCGGAAGAATTCGCGGAGAGAAGAGCGTTTACAATCAGCTTGAAGATATTCACGGGCGACTCAGCGTTTTGCACGATGGCGATGTCATCGTTGGCGCACTCGGTCATCGCAATGCGTTGCAAGGTTACGAAGGTGTGATGCCGAAGAGTGTGAAGCCGGGCGACGCGTTGCATCTGCTGAATGTCGGCGGCGTGATAGGAACGGCGGTTTCCGGTAGCCCGGATGTTGGGGCGCCTTTCGAAGTTGAGGTGCTCGGACAGGTTTTGTTGTTCAAGGAATTCGGCAGCCGCGTCGGACAGCCGGCGTCGATTGAATCGGGTGCAGTCAAAGGTCAGGCGAATGCGCCGCAGGTGCCGGTGATTTTCATCGCGGGTACTTGTATGAACGCGGGCAAGACACACGCTGCGTGTGCACTCGTTAGGCGATTATCGCAGGAAGGATTTAAAGTCGGCGGCGCGAAGCTGACCGGCGTGAGTTTGTTACGCGATGTGCTTTCGATGCGCGACTACGGCGCGGACGCGATCTTGGATTTCACTGACGCGGGCGTGCCGTGCACCGGTCCGGAAACTTCCGCGAAAATCGCGCGCGTCATTTTGAGTGAACTGGCGAATCGCGGCGTAGATTTGATCATCGCCGAGACGGGCGACGGCATCATGGGCGAATATGGTGTGCAACAAATTTTGGCCGATCGCCAGTTGCAGGAGTGGGGCAGGGTGCACGTCCTGTGCGCGAACGATCCGGTCGGCGTGGCCGGCGCGTTGACGCATTATCGAAACGCATTCTGCTTGAATGTCGATGTGGTCACGGGCCCGGCGACGGATAATCGAGTGGGGACGCGCTTTGTGGAATCGTTAGGCGTGCCCGCGAGTAACGCGCGCACCAACGCCAAACGCCTGGGCGATTTGGTTCTGGAAAAAATTCGGCCGCACCTCGCCGCTCCGCATGAAAATTGACGCGATCATCTTCGGCGCTTCCGGCTACGGCGGCGGCGAATTACTCAACTGGCTTTCGCGTCATCCAAGTATTGCCAGTGTTCGTGGAACCTCACGAGGCCATGCGGGTGAAAAATTTTCGGAGGCGCATCCGAATTTGCGCGGTGTAGTTGAAGGTGATTTCGAATCGGAAATTCCGTGGACGCAGCTTAAGAAAAGCGAACAGCCCGTTGTTTTTTCTGCACTGCCACACGGCGAGCTGACGAAACATTTGGACGATCTGGAAGCGGCATGGACGAAAGCTGGAATCGCCGATCGGCTGCTGCTGATCGACCTGGCCGCAGACTTCCGCACCGGTCCATTCGTTTACGGATTGCCGGAATGGAATCGCGCTGCGATCAAAGGTGCGCGACGCGTCGCGAGCCCGGGATGTTTCGCCACGGCGATACAATTGGCGCTCCTGCCCTTGCGCGGATTGAATGTCGGTTTCATCGCCGCCACCGCCGTGACCGGTTCGAGCGGAAGCGGCGCATCGGCCAGTGCGACGGCGCATCATCCGACGCGCGCGAATGATTTTCGCGCCTATAAGGTTTTGGCGCATCAACACATGGCGGAAGTTTCTCTGGCGATGTCGGCTTGCGCGATTGAGGGCCGATTATCGTTCGTTCCGCAAAGTGGACCATTCGTTAGGGGAATTTTTGCCACGATCCAGTTTGCCTCGCTGAGTGGTCTTCGCCTAACCAATCTTCGCTCGCGCGCGACGAAAGCTTTTCAGGGGTGTCCGTTCGTTCGTCTGGTGGAAGACAGTCCGCGCGTCGCGTCAGTTGTGGGGAGTAATTTCGCCGATGTCGCGATCGCGGCCGATGCGCACAGCACCGCGATCATGGCGGCGATCGATAATCTCGGCAAAGGCATGGCTGGCCAGGCGGTGCAGGCGATGAATATCGCGCTCGATCTGCCGGAGACGACGGGGCTTTGGACGGCAGGGCGTTATCCGGTGTAGCCGACAAGGAGCGGCGTTTTCTAAAACGCCGAAACGTTTGCCATTGTCTAGAGAACCACGTTCGCGTTTCGGCGTTTAAGAAAACGCCGCTCCTTGGGTGCAAGCTGCGCTACTTTGAGCAATCGTGCGCTCGGTGAAGCCCATTAAAGTTGGTGATGTCACAATCGGGGGAAGGCAGCCCGCCTTCATCCTCGGTCCGTGCGTGATCGAATCGGAAGCATTCGTTAGGCGAATGGCGCGCCGCATCGCGGAAGTATGCGCGGCAGAGAAGGTGCGTTTCATTTTTAAGGCTTCCTACGACAAGGCGAATCGCACTTCGGTGAAATCATTTCGCGGAATTGATGCGAAGAAAGGTTGCGAAATTTTGGCGGCGATTCGGGATGAGATCGGCGCGCCGGTGACGACCGATGTGCATTCGCCGGAGGAAGCGGAGATCGCCGGTGAGTTCGTCGATGTTTTGCAAATCCCGGCGTTCCTTTGTCGGCAAACCGATTTGCTGCGCGCGGCGGCGGAGACTGGTCGCGTGGTGAATGTGAAGAAAGGACAATTCCTCGCGCCGTGGGATGTGAAAAATATCGCGGAGAAATTGCAGTCGTTCGGTTGCGAAAAATATTTCTTCACCGAACGCGGCACCACTTTTGGTTACAACAATCTCGTGGCCGATATGCGTTCCTTGTTTTGGATTCGCGTACAAGGTTACCGCGTGATTTTTGATGCAACGCATTCCGTGCAACGGCCGGGCGGCGCGGGTGATTCAACGTCGGGTGATGGCGAGCTGGCGCCGGTGCTCGCGCGCGCGGCGATGGCCGCCGGCTGCGACGGAATTTTTATGGAGGTGCATGAGAACCCGGCGCGTGCGCTTTCCGATGGCGCAAACCAGATTCCGCTAAAGCAGTTGCCGAAGGTTCTTCGCATGTTAAAAGCAGTCCATGCCGCCGTTTCGTAGCGGTCGTTTCCGCAGACTGGAAGCGGCAGGCCTTTTAATTTTTCTGCTCGGCGGATCGGTCATGGCAAAGCCACGAGCCACACCCAAGCCGACTCCGAACGCAGATAAGATGAGCAGTCCCGGCGCATCGGCAGCAAAAACGCCCGGGTCGTTAACGAATGTGCCTTTGCCGATTGGTCATGAAGCGAAAGGACTGGTCCTGCCGGATTTCGATTTGCAAGGACACATGCGCAGCCGTCTCGAGGCAGGCGTGGCCAAACGTCTCGATACCGATCATCTGCAATTCAAGGATATGAAGATGACGACCTTCACTTTGCAGAATGCGGTCGACTTAATGATCGAGATGCCGAGCTCGGTTTTGGATTTGAATACGCGCGT
>JALZAX010000300.1 GCA_030948055.1 Verrucomicrobiota bacterium
CGTCCAAACGGTTAATGCCACGCGAACGCAGATAGCCGCGCACGACGCGCGCAAAATCGCGATTCGCGCCGCAGTCGATCAGATAATCGGTATTTCCATTTCGCAAATGAATGGCCGCGCCTGCGCCCAGATCGAGCGCGGTGATTGCGACGCGGGCGCCGGTCGGCCGGTGCGGCAATTCCAGATAGATGTGACCGGCCGGCGCATGCGCGAAGAACGCGACGGTGCGCAGGATGATTGTGGCCAGAAACCAGTTGGCGTTATTGAAAACCAGCGAGAGCCATGGCGCGATCGTCGCGGTCAAAAGCGCAAGCAAACCAAAGGCGAGAACAAAGAATGCAACCGGCACGACGGCGAGATTCGCGAAAAGCGAAATCGGCGTGATCAAATAGAAGTAAGGCAAAATCAGCAGCAGCGAACCGAGCCAGGCGGCGAGGGAGATGGAGGCGCCGCGCGCGATCATTCGTCCACTCGTTAGGCCAATTTTCCGCGCGTGGCTGTAAAGGCTCTTCGGAAGAAATGGATCTGGTTGGAACCAGCCAAAGAAGAAATTAAAAATGGGATTCGCGATGAGAATGATCGTGCCGACGACGGCGAAAGAGAGTTGGAATCCCATGGAGAAAAGCTGCTGGGTATCGACGCACAGAAGAAAAACCGCCGCGGCCGCGAGACTGTTGGCGGGCTGAACTCGACGATCGAGAAAGGCGCCGCCGAGCACGACCGCGGCCATGGTGGCAGCGCGCACGCTCGCGGTGTTCCATCCGGTGATGGCGGCGTAGAAAAATAATCCGGGGACAATCAGACAAATGGCGACTTTCCGCGGCAGCCGCAGAACCGCGGCCATTATCCAAAGCAGATAAGCGACAATACCGACATGCAGCCCGGCGGTGGCGAAGAGATGGATGGTGCCGGTTTGTTGAAACTGTTCTTCGATTTCGTCCGGCGTTTGCTCGCGCAAACCAAGAACGATCCCGCTAATCAGACTGTGTTGGTCTAACGAGTCCTCCAGACCGCGGCCAAGCGCGACATCCATACGTGCACGAGAAAGATGCGCCGCGCGCAAAACTGGATTCCCCCCACCGTGACGCAGCACGCGTCCGTTCTCCGCGTAGCGCGAGACGAAAGCCGTGCGCACATCGTGTCGTGCGAGATAGCGGCGCATATCGAATTCACCGGGATTGCGCGGTCCAGGTATCGGCGAGACCGCTCCGAAGACGCGAATTTCGTCGCCATAACGAACCGGGCCCGGCCAGCGTGCAGACACGGTAGCGAAGCAAGGACTCGTTAGGCCATCGTGCTCAAGAGAAAATGCGCGTAGCAAAAACGACGCGCTTCCATGCGCAGAAATCTTTGGTTCGCTAACGACGAATCCGGCGACGGTGACCGCTTGCGGGCGGTTATCGAGCTCCCGCGCCAGACGCAGACCGGGCGAATCGATTACCCGCAAAGCGTGAAGGCAAAAGAAAGAGGAGGCCGCGAACAAGTAAGTGGCGAGCGAACTGCGGCGCAGAAGCGCAATCGCGCCGAACAGGAGTAGTCCACCAAGACCAGCCGGCAAATAAGCGAACTTGTCGGCCAGGAGAATGCCAACGCAGGCGGCGAGAGCGAGCCCAATAAAAGGCTGTCGCGGCCAGGTGGCGGAGGATTTCATCTCGCGCCACCATCATCGGCGCCCAGGCCGTTACAGGCGATACAACACTTTACCTAACGAGTCCTAGAAGCCTGGCTCTCCTACTTCGCGTCCTGCAAATCCTTCAGCGCCTTTTCGTAGACCGGCAGGTTCGGCTTCTGAACGTCCGGAACATTTTTCAGCGCGGTTTCCCAATTCTTGATCGCGGCCTGCTTGTCGCCCATCGCGGTGTAACCACGCGCGAGCCCAACGTAAGTGTAAAACTTCTCGTCCGGATGCTGCTGCGCATTGAGCTTGAAGACTTCCATCGCTTTCTCTTTCTTGCCCGCGCGCACAAGACGCATGCCGTATTGATGCACCGCAGTCACTTCCGTTCCCGGCATGTGCAGGGCTTTTTCCATGATCCCCTCCGCCTCGTTGTCTCGACCCATCGCCGTCAACACATCCGCTTTTGTTCGCAGTGTTGAAAAATCTTCGCGCGCGAGCGCGGCGCCGCGGAATGGTTCCTTGATCACCTTGTCCGCCCAGAGGAGCGCTTCTTCCAGGTTCACTTTATTATCCGCACAGAACTGCGCCGCGGCCTGCCAACTGCGGTAATCAAAACCGGGCCACGATTGCAGCTGCTTGCGCAACTGCGCGGCGTAAAGGTCGTTCACGTTCGGCACATCGATCTTCATGCCCACGCGCTTATTTTCCCATTGCAGAAATGCGATGGCGGAATTCGGCAGCCGCTCATCGAAACCATAGGTCATAAATTCGGTGAAAGGAGCCTCCTGCGGCGTAACAGAAACGCGGAGCACATCATTTTTCTGATCGTACTGATAGGCGCCCCAACCGGTGTTGCTCGAAAAAATCCAAGTCCACGGCCCGCTCTTATCGAGCGCGAGAAACAAGCCATAAGTACCGGCCTTCAAATCTTTCCCTTCGACTTTCACATCGTTGGAAAAGGTAATGGTGGTGGTTTCGTTTGCGCCCGCGCGCCATGGTTGGGCTTTCGATGGACCGAAGCCGTCGTCAAAAAATCCGAACGGAATCAATTCACCCCAAATGTGACCGGTGCGTTCGGCGCCGCCGAAGTGCACGCGCGGGCTATGATAGGCGATCGTGATTTTGACCGGGCCGATCCATTGGGAGACTTCCGCTTTTTGGTTGTTACCGTTAGGCGGTTGCGCGAGTTCGGCGGTTTCCTGGGCGAGACAAGTCGAGGCGAGGAAACTAAAACAAAGTAGGAAGAGGCGGATCGTTTTCATTGTCAGGTATCGCTTGTAGAGAGAGTAACGATGGATGGCCATGCATTTTATCCGACATTTTCGGACTCCGCTCGACGACGCCAAAGGGTCGTATTTCTGCTGGGAAGAATTAGTGAGTACCTAACGAGTGGTTAAAAATAGTTAGGATCAGTTGCAGCGTCGGTCAAGTTATTCGGAAGGCACTAAGGAGTCGGCTGAATCGGAAGTTTATCCAAGAGCGCTTTGGTCTTGACCCGGTGATCTCCTAGTCCTTCGCGCCACGCATCTATCTTCTCCTTTTCGCGCACACGTGATTCAACTCCGAACGGCGATTAGTGCTTGATGGAAAGATCACATTGCGCAGCTTTACGAAAGACCATGGGGAAAACGTAACGAACGCGCCATGGTAATGCTTTCCAAGTTTCGCCATTTTCGGCTTTGTGATCAGGCCGAACGGCAACATCCGTTGAGGGACCTGGCCGTCGCCCTCCTTGAGGGGGATTACCCGGCGGTGACGCACGTTCTGTATAAGAACTCCGGGCGCGATCAAATGATGCTGCCTTGGGATTCGGTGAAGCACATCGACTGGCGTCGTTCTCGCATTACCGTCGATAGTTTCGACGCAGCGACGACGGCCACGGCGGAGGCGCTGGGGAAAGAAGTGTTGCTGAGGCGGGACATTATTGACGCGCTAGTCCTCGACTTGCATAACCGGCGCGCGACACGAGCGAACGACCTCTGGCTGGAAGAGGAGAACGGTAATTTATTCTTGAAAGCTGCCGACACGACTTCGGGCGCGGTCTTGCGCAGGCTGAGTCGCGGGATGTTCGGTCGCAAACCGAGCCGCGCTCCCTACGATTGGAAATACATCGAGTTCTTGCGCGGCGATCCACACGCGGTTCGAAATGGCGCCGGCTACCACATGCGGA
>JALZAX010000301.1 GCA_030948055.1 Verrucomicrobiota bacterium
GCCAAGGGCGCGGCATCTTCAGGTTCGGCGACAGCGGTCATAGGACAGAGGATTAAATTTCAAAGCCAGAAAACCAGAAAAAACCGCAGTTTAGTTTCTCTTTCCTCTCTGGCTTTCTGGCTTTCAAATTGATTTTCTCCGCCAATGTCGCAGCACTCGATGTCTGGAAGTCGCTGTAGTGTTTTCGCTGCTTGTCTCGATTAGTTCGCGTCGGCGCAGTAAGTCTAACCCAGTTTGTACCGCGCTTTTGGAAAGGCCGGTCTCATCCGCAATCATCCGGAGACTCGCTGGCACAGGTTTCCAGCGCGCACGCGCGGCCTGGCCATAAAGATGGATGTAAACCAAATAGGCAGCTGGTTGCCGATCGTGACCGACAACATCGCGCATCAGGACATCGAGCACATAGTCATCGACCGGAATAGTCTGTTTGAAGCGAGGCATGGCGAGCAAGTGGAGGTGTTAAATTTCCACTATCCCGATAAACGGACAACTCGCGCAAGCCTGACTGGCCGTCGCCAGGCTGCCGATTCGGGCATGCGTTTATCTCGTGACATTCGATTCGAAGGTAATGAATCGCTCTTTCTTGTTGGTCGTAACCATTAGCCTTTCCCTGACGGCGTTTATTCTAGCGGATGACAATGTCCGGGCGGTGCAGGCAAAACTGAAGGCCGATGGTTTCTATTTTGGTGAAGTGAACGGTGTCTCGAGCAGTGATTTGTCGGCCGCACTAACCCGCTATCAGATCCGCAACGGACTTCAGATCACGGGGAAGCTGGATGGGGAGACGAGCAAAGCGCTCGGCTTTAAAGCAGCAGCGACGGAGACTGCGGCGGAGCCAGCACCAACTTCCGAGACATGGCGAAACCTGCGGAAAGGTGATCGCCAATTCCTGAGCAAGATCAATGGTCGGCAAAGTCGAACTGCGGTAGAGGCAACCGCCCCGCCGGTCCCGGCAAAAACCGAAGATAACTCGACGTTCGTCCTCAGCCAGGAACGTGTGCGCGATTACATCGGCGCGTTCGTGCTCGCGGGATTGGATGCGCAGGTCGGCGCAGAGTTGGAGTTCTTCGGCGATCGGGTGCGCTATTACAACGAGGGACTCATCGGACGGGAAGCGATCCGTCGCGATTTGCTGCGTTACGATGCGCACTGGCCGCAACGTCGCTTCTGGCTGGCGGGCGATGTGAAGGTAGAGCCGCAGGCGGATAGTCGGTTGCGCGTGAGCTTTCCACTGCGATACGATCTGCGGCGCGGCGCGAAGCATTCTTCCGGTAAGATCATGAAGGATCTGCTCCTGGAAGTGATAGGTCCGGATGATCTCCAAATCGTGTCGGTGAATGAGAGTAAAGCGCGTTAGGTCAGACTTGATTCTCCCTCGAGCGCCATGATCGTCACCCGCCGATGAACCCCACCGAATCCGATGCCACGCTCGCTGTCTTCCTTGATTTAGAAAACATTGCTATCGGCGCGCGTGAGGCGCTTTTTCCTGCGTTCGATATTCGCAAGGTGATCGAGCGGCTCTTACTCAAGGGCCACATCGTGGTGAAGAAGGCCTACTGCGATTTCGATCGCTACAAGGATTTCAAACGCGGTCTGCATGAAGCCGCTTTCGAGATGATCGAGATCCCGCATGTGCGCCAGTCCGGCAAAAACTCCGCCGACATTCGCATGGTAGTCGATGCGCTCGATCTTTGTTACACCAAGAGCCACGTCGATACCTTCGTTATCATCAGCGGCGACTCGGATTTTTCGCCGCTGGTTAGTAAACTGCGCGAGAACGCTAAGACGGTTATCGGCGTGGGAGTGAAGAAATCGACTTCCGATCTCTTCATCAATAACTGCGACGAATTCATTTACTACGACGATTTGGTTCGTCCGGAAATAGGACGGAAGCGCGCCGCCACCAATTCTTCTTCTACGGTTGAAAGCGAGAAGAAGACTACGCCGAGTCTGTCCCCCGAACGCGCTTTGGACTTGTTAGGCAAAACTCTCGAGGCCTTGCGCGCCGAGCGCGGCGAAGATTATCCGATCCGCGGTTCGTTAGTGAAACAGGCGATCAAACGACAGAATCCCGGTTTTAACGAACGGGCGCATGGTTTTCGCGCTTTCAATGATTTGCTGCTCGAAGCACAGAAACGCCGGCTCTTGAAACTGGAGGATGATAAGCAGGCCGGCACTTACATCGTCCGTCCGCCGGAAGCGCGGGCCCGTCGTGCGTGAAAGCCTGGTTGCTCGCTCTCGCGCTGGTCCTGCCGGCGCTGGCCGCTCGCGCCGAGACCTACAAAATCGATCCGGCACATTCGTTCATTCGCTGTAGCATTCGTCATCTGCTTGGGACTGCGCGCGGCGAATTTCATAAATTCAGCGGGACGATCGAGGTCGACGAGAAACAACCGGAGCAATCCCTCGTTAACGTCCGCCTTGAAGTTAAGAGCATCGACACAAAGATTCGTAAACGCGACGAGCACTTGTTAGGCGCGGATTTTTTCGATGCGGAGCGTTTTCCCGAAATCACTTTTCGCAGCCGCAGTGTGAAACAAACGGCGGCCGACAGCGGCGATGTCCGGGGCGAGCTCACCATGCATGGCGTAACGCATCCGTTGATCTTGCATGTGAAGCTGCTGACGAAGAGTCCGACGCGCACGCGCTGGAGCGTGACGACCGAGCCGATTCGCCGCAAAGATTTCGGCCTGATGTTTTCAGGAACGGCCGAGACCGTCTCGGGCATCGGCCAGGACGTAACGTCATCGATCGAGATCGAAGCGGTGCGTGCCGATTAGATTCGCAAAACTCCTTCGCTAACTAGGACTGACGCGCCGCCGACACGCACGGCCACAATCTTCCTGCCGTCGATATCCGCTTCCACTTCGAGCGTGCTCGGCCGTCCCATTTCCACGCCCTGACGAAGTTTCCAACGTAATGTTCCATCCTTGGAATCGGGCGGTGTCAGATAACCGGCCAAGGCTGCAGCGGCAGATCCGGTGGCCGCGTCTTCCGTGATTCCCGCGCCGGGCGCGAACATTCGTCCGCGAATGTCTGCATCATCAGCGGCTTCGGTCAGAACGAAGATTTCAGGCGCCCAGTATTGGGCCACGTGACGTTCCCATTCGTCGATTCGCACCCTGGCTTGGGCGAGCGCCGCAAGATCGCGGACCGCGACAAACAGATAGCGCATTCCGCAGGAAAACGCGGCGGGCTGCCGCGCCGTTTTTAGCTGTTCCGGCTCAAGCGATAGGACAGCGGCCAGTTTCTCGATTGCTGGCGGCGGCGGTCCGGGCTCCGGCATTTTGGCGGCGGAAAGTTGCGAAAAAATAGGCCGGCCATTCTTCGCGCGGATCAAGACCGGCACGGGTCCCACGCCTTCTTCGAAAACGATGCGAGTTTCATCGCCGCTCAATTTTATTTCGCCAATTGCCGCCAGAACAAAAGCCGCTCCGACGGTTGGGTGACCGGCGAAAGGCAATTCGCTGCCAGGTGTAAAAATGCGCACCTTCCGCGTGCCGTTCGCCGTCTGCGGTGGGAAAACGAAAACGGTTTCGGAAAGATTAAATTCGCGCGCGATTCGTTGCATCGTCTGGTCGTCCAGACCTTGCGCCCAAGGAAGAACCGCCAGCTGATTTCCGCCAAACATCTTGTCGGTGAAAACGTCAGCGGTAAAAAATTTGTATTCGTTAGGCATAAGCAGATTTCTCCTTCGCTTCTATTCTGGCCACCATCGTGGCGCGCGATAATCTACAGCAGTGCCAATTTATAACCGGTACACCGCAGGTCTTCTTTTGCTC
>JALZAX010000029.1:0-645 GCA_030948055.1 Verrucomicrobiota bacterium
TTTCATCTCATCCGGCCGGCCAACAATCGCGGCTTCCGCCACCTTCGGATGACTAACGAGTGCGCTTTCCAGTTCCGATGTGCCTAATCGATGACCCGCAACGTTGAGCACGTCGTCGATGCGACCGACGATCCAGAAATATCCGTCCTTGTCGCGACGCGCGCCGTCGCCCGTGAGATAACTGCCTTTGAATTCGCTCCAGTAAGTTTTTTTGTAGCGTTCCTTGTCGCCGTAAATGGTCCGCAGCATCGAAGGCCACGGCCGCCTTATGATCAGTTTACCGCCGACATTTGGTCCGACTTCTTTTCCCTGTTCATCGACGATCGCGGCATCGACACCAAAGAACGGCAACGTTCCGCTTCCCGGTTTCGTGGGCGTCGCTCCCGGCAACGGCGTAATCATGATCCCGCCGGTTTCCGTTTGCCACCACGTGTCGACGATCGGACAACGGCCGCCGCCGATCGTTTTGTGATACCACATCCACGCTTCGGGATTGATCGGTTCGCCGACACTGCCTAACAAACGCAGCGACGACAGATCGTGCTTCTTCACCCACTGATCGCCCCAGCGAATGAACGCGCGGATCGCCGTCGGCGCCGTGTAGAGAATGCTGACGGCGTATTCTTCGATGATGCGCCAAAAACG
>JALZAX010000029.1:655-13392 GCA_030948055.1 Verrucomicrobiota bacterium
CATCAAGGTCGTCGCGCCATTCGCGAGCGGTCCGTAGACGACATAGCTGTGTCCCGTCACCCAGCCGATGTCGGCCGTGCACCAATAAACGTCGTCGTCGCGCAGGTCGAAAACGTATTTCGTCGTGCAATACGCGCCGACCAAATAACCGCCAGTCGTGTGCAAAATTCCCTTCGGTTTTCCAGTCGAGCCGCTGGTGTAGAGAATGAAGAGGGGATGCTCTGAATCGAGCGGCGTCGGCGGACAATTCGCATCGACACATTCCAACTCGCGATGCCACCAAACATCGCGGCCTTCTTCGATGTGCACATCGGTGCCGGCGCGTTTGAAAACGATGACGCGTTTGATCGTGGTTTCGCCGCGTAATGCATCATCGACATGTTTTTTTAGCGGAAGAATTGTGCCGCGGCGATAACCGCCATCTGCGGTAATGACAGCAGTCGCGCCGCTGTCCGCGATGCGATCGCGAATGCTCTCCGCGCTGAATCCCCCAAAGACGACCGAGTGGACCGCCCCGATGCGCGCGCATGCCAGCATGGCAATCGCGGCTTCCGGAATCGCCGGCATGTAAATAATAACGCGATCACCTTTGCGAATCTTGTTTCGCTTCAAGACATTCGCGAAACGGCAAACATCGCGATGCAATTGCTGATAAGTAATGGTGCGTTTCTCGCCCGGCTCGCCTTCCCAAATGATGGCGGCTTTATTGCGCGTCGGTCCATTGAGATGCCGATCGAGACAGTTCTCCGAAAGATTCAGCTGTCCGCCAATGAACCATTTCGCAAACGGCGCTTTCCATTCCAGCACCTTTGTCCACGGCTTGTTCCAAGTGAGTTCGCGCGCTTCCCGTGCCCAAAATTTTTCCGGCGACTTGATCGACTCGCGATACATCCGCCGATATTGCTGGAGCGATTTGATCCGGGCGTTTTTCGAAAAATTCTTCGCCGGTTTAAAGACGCGCTTCTCGATCAGATGCGACTCGATGTCGTTACTCATGAGTTTTAATTTGTTCCGCGTCGCAAACGCAGTCACGCTCAAAGCATGAGCGATCACACTTACAAGAAGATCGAATTAGTCGGTTCATCGCCCACGAGCATCGAGGACGCTGTCGCAAACGCGCTCGCTCGGGCGGAAAAAACCATCCGCAACATGCGCTGGTTCGAAGTGACCGAAACGCGCGGCCACGTCGAGAACGGCAAGATCGCGCACTGGCAGGTGACGGTGAAGATCGGCTTCACCCTCGATTAACCGCGGCGGAACTAGATCTCGTCGCGCTGCGTCGCCTGATAAATCTTGGTTGCGCCGTAGATCAGGATCGCCGGCTTCATCGCCATGAGCGCCAACCGCGTCAGGCCACCCGCGATGCGGAAGACGGGCAGGCGATCGATGACCAATCCGGCGACCAGCGCGTAGGCGACGGCCCGCGTGGGATTTTCACGCACATAATCTTCGGTTTGTCCGAGCAACTGTCCGAATTGCTCGCGTGTATATTGCAGGCCGCGCTCGGCGAAGTCCTGGCTTTGAGAAACTTGTTCGTCCATTTTTATCTTACTTCGCATCCGGCGAAGTCTTTGCGTGTTTCGAAAATTCGAACACCTCAGCGCAGTGTCAACCAGACAGTGCTCGCGGCCGTGTTGGGCGGGAAGTCTTTCGGGCACGGTTGACGATGCAGATTTCCGGCGCGCCGCGACAATTTGAGGCAAAATTTCGCCATCACTTCGAGCGCGTGTTCGTTCAAACTTGTGCAATTGGTCGAGAGCAAAATGTGCGCGTCGCGGTCCGCGATCTCTATCGCGAACGACAATAACTTCTCGAAATCCTGCTCTACCTGAAATGCTTTGCCTTTGTGCGAGCGCGAGAAAGTCGGCGGATCGAGAATGATGCCGTCGAATTTCTCGCCCTTGCGTGCGAGGCGGGGCAGGACTTCCATCACATCGTCGGCAAGGAAACGATGGCCGTCGGTGAGAAGGGAATTGAGCGCGAAATTTTCTTGGCCGCGCGCGAGCGATTTTTTTGAAAGGTCAACGTTCACCGTTTTTGCCCCGGCATGGGCCGCGGCGACGGAAAACGCGCAGGTGTAAGCAAAACAATTCAGCAACGTGCGCGGTTTCGCGTTCAGCACATAGGAACGGTTTTCGCGCTGATCGGGAAAAAGCCCGACGGAGTATCCACTCTCAAAATCGATTCCGTAACGAAGGAAACGTTCGCTCGCGACCGTTTGGAGATTCGATTGGCCATCTCCGACCACAAGCTGCGGTGCCACGCGTTCCGCGTTTTTCTTCGGCAAAAAGCGCGCGAAAATTCGCGTAAATTTAAACGCGTTCGCCAGCGACCAGATTGCCAGCTCGTTCCTCAGGCGCTCGCGCGCGGCCTCGATCTTGTGCGAGATGAGGACGTCACTCCCGAAACGCTCGACCCAGCCGTCGTCGAAAGTGCACAGCCGGTAAGCGTCGGTCTGCTCGGCCACGAAGGCCTTCACCGTCGCGGTGTCGATCCATTCGGACATCCTCATGTTTTGTGAAGAAACGCGAAGGAGCTATCCTCTGCGCGGTCACAAATGCAACAAGTCACCGTTCGCGTTCCCGCCAGCACTTCCAATCTCGGCCCCGGCTTCGATTGCCTGGGCGTGGCGCTGCGCATGTATAATCACGTCACCGTCCGGCGCGGCGACGGCCTGCCTAACGACTCGATGATGCGTGAGGCCGCCGAACTTTTTTTCGCCTGCAGCCGGGCGGAAGCCTTTCCGTTTTCGGTTTCAATCGACGGCGAGGTGCCGATATCGCGCGGGTTAGGCAGCAGCGTCACGGTGCGGCTCGGTCTCCTGCACGGACTCAATTCGCTTTCGGGCGCGTCGTTGCAGCCGAAGGAGATTTTCGAGCTCTGCGCCGATCTCGAAGGCCATCCCGATAATGCCGCACCGGCGGAATTTGGAGGATTCAACGTAGCACGTGGAACGGTGCGACAACGCTTTTCGGTTTCGGCGGCGTTAAAGTTCGTTTTGCTGATTCCGGATTTCGAAGTGCGCACAGAAGAAGCGCGCGAGTTGTTGCCCGAAAAAATTTCCCGTGAAAAAGCGGTGGAGAGTTGCGCCAATGCCTGCGCCATCACCGCCGCGTTCGCTTCCGAGCAATACGAAAATCTGCGGGGCGCCTTCCGCGATAATCTGCATCAGCCATTTCGCAAAAAGCTCGTGCCGTTTTTCGACGAAGTCGTTGCTGCGGCCGAGGAAGCGGGCGCGCTCGGAGCGTTTCTGAGCGGCTCCGGTTCCACCATTGCGGCGGTTACTTTGGCGTCGCCAGAGGAAATCGCGAAGGCGATGCAGTCCGCCGCGGGCGACGCGAAAGTAGAGACACTCGTGACCATGGCTGATAATCAGGGCGCGATTCTTTTGCAGACCCGTCGGCCGACATTTCAGGTTCGTCGTCGATGAGTCAACGCACGGAAAGCCTCGAGCAATTCGCCATCGACGTGATTCTCGAGCGGCGCCACGGCTTTCGCGCATCGCTCCTGCGCACAGTGCTGCACGGACTTTCCTTTCTTTACGAGCGCATCGTGCAATTGCGCCTCTTCCTTTATCGGCATCGCATTTTTCGCGAGCGCGCGCTGGGCTGTCTGGTCATTAGCATTGGAAATCTCACTGTGGGCGGCACGGGCAAGACGCCGATCGTGGAAAAATTCGCGCGCGCCTTGCGCAGCGGCGGCCGACGTGTGGCGATCTTGAGCCGCGGTTACAAAAGCGTGCCGCGACACGTGCCTAACAAGTGGTTTCGCAAAAAACTTCCCGCACCGCCACGCATCGTTTCCGATGGGAAATCACTGCTGCTCGATTCCTTAACCGCGGGTGACGAGCCCTATATGCTGGCGAACAACTTGAAAGACGTGATCGTGCTCGTGGATAAGGATCGCGTTAAAAGCGGGCTCTTCGCGATCAAGGAACTTAAAGCCGACACGCTGCTGCTCGACGACGGCTTGCAGTACCTGCATCTCAAACATCGGCTCGACATCGTGCTGATCGACCGGCAGGCGCCGTTCGGAAACGAGTATCTCCTTCCGCGGGGAACCTTGCGCGAACCTCCGCGAAATCTGCGCCGCGCCAGTTACATCTTCATTACCAAGAGCACAGGTGAGTCTAACGAGACGTTAATCAAGCGCATTCGGGAATACAATCGCACCGCCGAGATCATCGAATGCGCGCACCAGCCGCTGCATCTGCAGAATATTCTCACCGGTGAACAGCTGCCGCTCGAGCGGCTGCGCGATGCTTACATCGGTTCCATCTGCGGAATCGCGCGTCCGGAGAGTTTTGAGGGCGGACTGCGCGATCTTGGCGCAAAGATCGAAATCTCGAAGCGTTACGCAGATCATCACCGTTATACGGAGAACGAACTGCAATCATTTATCAATCGCTGCGTCCGTCGCGATTTGGAAATGATCGTAACGACAGAGAAAGATGCCGTGCGATTTCCACGGCTGATGAGCCCGGAAGTGCCGATTTATTTCTTGCGGGTGGAAATTGAAATTTTGAGCGGACACGAAAGCTGGGAGCACTGCGTCGCGCGCATCTGCCAACCGCAACCGATGCTCTCGCCCGAAAGATTTTTCTCATGAGCAAAAAAGCGGAATTGATCGTGGAAGGCCGGAAACTTCCCGTCTCGAATCTCGATAAAGTTCTCTGGCCAAAGACGGGATTTACCAAGGGGCAGATGATCGATTACTACGTTCGCATCGGGCCGGTCTTGATTCCGCATTTGAAGGATCGGCCGCTGACTTTGAAGCGTTATCCGAATGGGGTTGAGCAGGAGTTTTTCTACGAAAAAAATTGTCCATCGCATCGACCGGGCTGGGTGAAAACGGCGAAAGTCTGGAGTCACGGCAACCAGCGCGACATGTATTATTGCCTCGCGCAGGATCTGCCCACGCTAGTCTGGGCGGCGAATCTCGCCGATATCGAGCTGCACACCTCGCTCGCGAAAAAGAAGGACGTGGCCAAGCCGACCATGATGGTCTTCGACCTCGATCCGGGCCCGCCGGCCGAGATCGTGCAATGCTGCCAGGTCGGACTTTGGCTCAAGGACTTGTTAGGCGAAATGAAATTGAAGTCATTCGCGAAAACGAGCGGGTCGAAAGGCCTGCAGGTTTATGTGCCACTGAACACGCCCGCTACTTTTGATCAAACAAAAGCGCTTTCACGCGCGTTAGCCGAACATCTGGAACGCGAGCATCCCGAGTTGGTCGTGCACAAGATGTTGAAATCGTTGCGCACGGGAAGGGTCTTGGTCGATTGGAGCCAGAACGACGAGCACAAGACGACGGTGAGTGTCTACTCCTTGCGCGCAAAGGAACGGCCGACGGTATCGACTCCGATCAGCTGGGAGGAAGTAGAGATTTGTTTGAAAAAGAAAAAGCCGGAGATGCTTACTTTCACATCCGATCAAACCTTGCAACGAGTCGAAAAATCCGGCGATCTGTTTGAAGAAGTTTTAACCTTGAAACAAAAACTGCCGAAGAAGCGGGACCTCTAACCGCTCGTTCCATGTAAGGTTTCGTTCGGCCGGGGCTCGCGGACAGAGGGAGCGCCAGTATCTTGGCAAGATAGCGCGGCGGCCGTTATTGACGGCAAGCCGTAAAACTGTAAATATGGCTCTGTGAAAACGACGGTTGATCTCCCCTCCACTCTCTTGCGGGAAGCCAAAGCTGTGGCGGCGCGGCAGGGGCGGACGTTGCGCGATTTCGTGGCGGAGGCGATGCACGAGAAACTTCAGACGACCCCCGGAGAAAAACCGTGGATGAAACATTTCGGATCTCTCTCGAAATTGCGCAAAGAGAGCCGGCGCATCGAAAAGGTGGTGGAAAGGGAATTCGAGAAAATAGATCGGCGTCAGTGGAGATGATTCTCGACACCAACGCTCTTTCCGCCTGGCTGGATGGCGACCGCGCGCTGGAGCGGCATCTGGCCAGTGCCGACCGCATTTCCTTATCGCCCATTGCGCTGGGGGAATTTCGATTTGGGGTTTTGAGTTCGCGCCACCGCGGCAAGTATGAAGAGCGACTTCGTTTAGTGGAGGAGGAATTTCCGCCGCTTTCAATCAATGGGGCGACTGCGGTGCGGTACGCGGCCTTGCGGCGGGAGCTTGCCTCGAAAGGTCGACCGATTCCATGGCACGACCTCTGGATCGCCGCGCAAGCGCTGCAACATCGGCTCCCGGTTCTGTCACGCGACGAACACTTCGACGTTGTTCCGAGTTTGCGGCGTGTATCGTGGTGACAAAAGCAATGGCGGAGAGCTTAACCACTCGTTAGGCGCAACGTCTCAATATCCTGCAGCCTGCCCATCTTTTCGGCTTTCACTCGCACCGACGTAAACGCGCTGGCCGTCGTGCATTTCGACTTTAATGGCCTGATAGCCGCCGTAACCGCCGAGATCGTAGCGGACGTCGTGACCTTTGCGCTTTAACTCGCTCACGACTTCCCACGGGATGCCGCTCTCGAGATTAACGTAACCGCCTTCTTTCATTTTTTCGCCGGTCGGTTCGTTATCGCCTTCGTGTTGCCAGCGAGCGGAGTCGCCAGCTTCCTGCACGTTTAATCCGAAATCGATTTGGTTCACCAGCACCTGCACGTGGCCTTGCGGTTGCATGCCGCCGCCCATGACGCCGAATGCTTCCCACGGTTTGCCGTCTTTCATGACGAAGCCGGGAATGATGGTGTGGAAGGGACGTTTGCCCGGCGCGTAAACATTGGCGTGGCCGGGTTCCATCGAGAAAAGTTCGCCGCGATCTTGAAACATGAAACCGAGCCCCGGCACGACGATCCCGCTGCCCATGCCGCGGTAATTACTTTGTATAAGGCTGACCATGTTTCCTTCATCGTCCGCCGTGCACATGTATATGGTATCGCCTTGATCGAGCGCGGGATTGCCGGGCGTAACCGTTTTCGCGGCGCGATTTTGGTCGATTAACTTGCGTCGCTCGGCCGCGTATTCTTTCGAGAGCAGACTCTTCAGCGGAATTTTTGTGAAGGCCGGATCGGCATAAAATTTGGCGCGGTCGGCCCACGCGATTTTTTTCGCTTCGATCATGGTGTGCAATGTGGCGGCGGAATTTCGTCCCATCGCGCGCAGGTTGTAGGTCTCGAGCATGTTCAACATCTGCAGCGTGGCGATGCCCTGGCCATTCGGCGGTAATTCGAAAACATCGAAACCGCGGTAGCTGACTGAAACTGGATCGACCCAGGTGCTGGTGTGTTTCTCGAAATCGACTTTGCGCAGAAAGCCGCCATTCGCCTGCATGAAGGCATCGACTTTGTCTGCGATCTCGCCTTTATAGTAAGCATCGCGACCGTTCTCGCCGATCAAACGCAGCGACCGCGCCAGATCCGGATTCTTGAAGATGTCGCCCTTCGCTGGGGTGCGCCCCTTGCCGTCGAGCGTGTAGGTTTGGAGAAAACCGCCCGGCAAATCTTTGTAAAGCTCCGGACCGAAATGCCAATAGAAGGCGATTAATTCGGTGACGGGAAAGCCTTCCTCCGCATAATGGATCGCGCCGGAGAGATCGTCGCCTAACGAGAGCTTGCCGAATTTTTTCTGCAGCTCGGCCCAGCCATCGACGCAGCCCGGCACGCTGATGGGTAACATCCCGCGCGGCGGGATTGTCTCGCGTTTTAGTTTCGCGAGCTCGGCTTTCATCCCATCATAGCTCAAACCGAGCGGCGAGCGGCCGCTGGCGTTGAGCCCGTAAAGTTTGTTTTCCTTCGCGCTATAAACGATCGCGAAAAGATCGCCGCCGATCCCGTTGGAAACGGGCTCCATCAAACCAAGCGTGGCGTTAGCGGCGATGGCCGCGTCGATGGCGTTGCCGCCGCGCTTTAAGACATCGAGACCAACCTGCGTGGCCGCGGGAACGCTGGTGCAAACCATTCCGTGTCGCGCCAGAACTTCAGAGCGCGTGGCGAATGGCTGACCGGTGATGCGATCAACTTGCGCTTGGAGCGAAGTGAAAAGAAAAAAATAGGCGAGAGAACAAACTAGCGCGCGCATGGGCAACGCAACTACTCGAAGCGCAATGCTTCAACTGGATCTTTGCGGGCCGCATTATAGGCCGGCAACAAGGCCGCGAGCGAACAGATGATAAAGGCGATGATGCAAATTTTCGCCACATCGCTCGGAATTACTTCCGCGGGAATCTGCGAAAATTGGTAGATCTGCTTTGGGAAAACTTCGATGCCCAAGGTCGAAGAGAGCCAGTGGCTGAATTCGTTTCGGTAACGAATCAGCGTCATGCCCAGGCCCAGGCCAGTGAGCGTTCCGAAAAGGCCGACGATCATTCCTTGCGCCAGAAATACCCAGATGATCTGCCAATTATCCGCGCCGATCGCCTTGATAATCCCGATCTCGCGCGTCTTTTGCACCGTGACGGTGATGAGCGTGCTCATGATGCCGAAAGCCGCGACCACGACGATGAAGAAGAGGAGGAAAAACATCACCGTCCGTTCGAGGCGCACCGCTTCGAAATATTGATTGTTCATTTCGATCCAAGTCTGCGCGTATTCCGGCGCGGTGAGAAAACGCTCGAGCGCCTCCTTTACGCTTTGCGCGGCATAAGGATCGACAGTCCTAACGGTGAGGCCGTGCAGTGCGTCGCCGAGATTGTAAAGTTCCTGCCCGATGTGCACCGGCACGAGGATGAACTCGGAATCGTGCAGGTAATGTCCGGTCTCGAAAATGCCGGTGATGGTCAGATCTTTCGGCAGGACGACTTCACGCAATTCATCGATCGCCGCCTGACGCGCCGCGCCTTCCTTGTCGTCGAGTTTTTTTATCCCCTCCATGATCTGGTTGAGATTTCCGGGTGAATAAACCGTCAGCTGATCACCGACATCGATCTGGAGTTTGCGCGCCAGCTCCACGCCGATAACCGCGCTGTCGCCTTCGAGATTGAATTCGCCGCGCTTAATGAACTTGCGAATCGGCACGACCTTCTCTTCTTCGTCGGGATCAATTCCGCGAATGAGAGGAGCGAGCCGTTGGCCTTGGAATTCTGCAATCACAGGGCCTTGTACGTAAGGCGCGGTCGCCACCACGCCTGGAGTGTTCCGAATCTTCACCGTTAGATCGCGCCAATCCCGTAATACATCCTGGGAGGAAACGAGAATGTGCGCGTCGAAATCGATCACCTTCTGGCGCAGCTCGCGATCGAATCCCGTCATGACTGAAATCACGAGAATTAGAACAGTCACACCAAGCATGACCCCGAGAATCGAAATCAGAGTAATGATCGAAACGAAAGTGCGCTTTGGTTTGAGGTAGCGCAGTGCGAGGAAGAGACTGAACGGTAGTTTCAAATCGCGCTTACCGTCGCCGGAAAGAGTGCGCGATCAAACTGCATGCGCCTGGAGTTCTTCCAAGGTGACGAACTCGAGCGCGGATGAGTGCGTCGCTTCCAGATCAACCTTCCCCGCGAGTCCGCGTTTCAGCGCCGCTTTCCAGCGCGTCACGCACACACACCATTTATCGCCAGGTTTCAATCCAGGAAAACCGTACTCTGGGTGAGGCGTAATCAGGTCGTTTCCATCGAGGACGGAGAAATCGAGAAAATCCTCGTCGACCAAGACGCAAACGGTGTGCAGTCCTACATCTTCCGGTCCGGTGCGGCAGTAACCGTCGCGATAAAATCCAGTGAGCGGATCACGGCAGCAGCAGCGCAATTCGGTTCCGAGAACATTGGTCAGCATCGCCGAAGATAGCATCCGGAAACCTTTTCGGAAATTAATGAAATCGTCGGAAACTATTACGCTTACTTCAGAAATGCGAGGGTCCGCGGTTTTTTCGCTAATTTCTAAGAAACTCTTTTCCAGGAGTTTACGAATGATTTGCGCTTCGCGGCATATCGCTTGCTTTGGTGATTCCATCTTTATGAAGCGCACGACTCCGAAATTGAATGCGGATGTCGTGAAAGTAATCGAACCCAGAAAATCCTCCTGGAACAATTAGGCGTGTCTCGCCCCGAGCGTAATGCCGGGGCGAGACATCGCCAACGGTTTCAAACACGCGCCGCTTGTGGGCGCGTGATTTTTTTTTGGCGGAAAGCAATCGCGCTGCTTCCTTGCGGTTGATGGATGCAAGTTCTCCGCGACTCACTTTCTGGTTAACGCCTGCGACGCAAGAACAAGAATTCTTCGCCTCGCTTATTCGAGAGTTAGCTGTTCGCTTCGATGCTCCCATTTTTAAACCCCATCTAACCTTGTGCGACGGCGGCCTCGAGGAGGAGGCTGCATGCGAAGTCCTCGCGAAGGTTCCGGCGCGCCCTACTTATGAGTTGGAAGTCGGATCGATCGAAGTTTCCGCGCGCTTTACCAAGACGCTCTTTGTTCGCTTTCGACCCTCGAATGAACTGAATCACCTGCGCCGATCGGTAGGCGCAGCATTGGAATTACCTGACTCTGCTGACTTCGATCCGCACCTCAGTTTGCTCTACAAAGAAATGGACGGAGCAAAAAAGAAAGAGCTCCGCGAAACCATCGCGCTGCCGTTCGAGCGCGTGAGCTTCCAAGGGCTCGCGCTAATCGCACACCCGGTGAAAATTACCAGGCGGGCAGATGTGGAAGCCTGGCAGGTTCTCGCGCGACGCTCGCTCGGGGGAAGCTCTCGTTAGGCACTTTTGATTTATGGATGACATCGTTGGCATCGATCTTGGCACAACCAATTCGCTCATCGGCATTATGGAATCCGGTTTTCCGGTGCTGCTGGCGGACGCCGATGGCGAACGACTTCTGCCGTCGGTGGTCTCTTTTCCGAAAGGTGGTGAGCCTCTCGTCGGACGGCCGGCGACGCGGGCGCGAGCGCTCCATTCGGCGCAGACAATCTATTCCGTGAAGCGCTTGATGGGTCTGCGTGGCGATGAATTAGCTGCCGACGATCTCGCTTACCGGTTGCGCCGCACCAAAGGAGAATCGGTCCGGATTGTGATCGAGGATCGTGAGTTCTCGCCGGAAGAAATTTCCGCTCTCATCTTACGAAAGCTTAAAGTGAACGCCGAAGCTGCGCTTGGTCGCGAAGTCAATCGCGCCGTCATTACTGTCCCCGCTTACTTCAACGACGCGCAACGGAGCGCGACGAAGCGCGCGGGCGAGATCGCTGGCATCACCGTCGAACGCATCATCAACGAGCCAACTGCCGCAGCATTGGCCTACGGGCTCGATAAACTCCGCACCCGCGCAAAAATTGCGGTCTACGATTTCGGCGGCGGAACCTTCGATATTTCAATTCTCGAATTGAACGAAGGCGTCTTCGAAGTGCGGGCGACGAATGGAAATACTCGCCTGGGCGGCGATGATCTCGATCAGGCGCTGCTGGCGAGTATAGACGAGTCGCGAATGACAAAGGCCGAAGCAAAGGCGCGCGTTTTAGAAGCTCTCATCCAGGCGAAGCATCGGCTTTCAGTTGAAGAAAAAACTTCGGTCGATCTTCCATTTCTCGACGGTACGACGAATTTCCATCTCGATCTGACTCGGGATGAGCTTGAGAAGATTGCCCGGCCGATCGTGGTGCGGACTCGTGAGTACTGTTTGCGCGCGCTAGCCGACGCCAAATTGAAGCCGCGGGATTTGGACGAAATAATACTTGTGGGTGGTGTGACGAGAATGCCGCTGGTGCGACAATTCGTAGCCAATCTTTTCGAGCGCGAGCCGAACGTCTCGCAAAATCCCGACGAAGCGGTCGCGATTGGCGCGACCATCCAGGCGGGCATCCTTTCCGGCGCCGTACGCGATGTCGTTTTGCTTGATGTGACGCCGCTCTCCTTAGGCATCGAAACTTTTGGCGGCTTGATGAACGTGATCATTCCGCGTAACTCCACCATTCCGATTAAGGCCGGCGAAATGTTCACGACCGCGGTCGATTATCAGCGCTCCATGCGCCTCAATGTCTTGCAAGGCGAGCGGGAGATGGCGCGCGACAACTGGTCGTTAGGCAAACTTGAACTCGACTTCGATGCCGCGCCGAAAGGTGTCGCGCGTCTCGGCGTACAATTCGAAATCGACGCCAATGGGATTCTGCACGTCCTGGCGCGCGACACAAAAACTGGTCGGGAAAAAATCATCGAGACGAACAGCGCGATCGACGTTTCGGACGAAGCCGTCGAGGCGATGATCGCCGACTCGCTCGATCACGCTTTCGACGACATGTCGGAACGAGTCTGGATTGAAGCCAAACTAAAGGCCGAAGAAATGCTCAGCGCACTGGGCCAGGCCTTCCACTCGTTAGGCGATGAGATTGATCCGAAGGAGAAGCAAGACATCGAAACGCTGGCGAGCGAAGTGCGCCAGGCGCTCGCATCTCGAGAATGTCAGCGTTTGAAGAACGCGACGGCGGCGTTGGACAAGGCGACCGAACCGATTGCTGCGATGGTGGTCGAAAAAGCAATGCGAGCGAACGCCTTAGCCCCCGTCGTCCCGAAGTAGCGGATGGACTACCGGCGTAGAACCCGGTGGTTCGATCTTATTTGTCGTGGGCAGCGGCGACGAGGCGGGCCGCGGAGTTACCGATGGAATAGGGAGTGATAAATTGTCGAGCAGAGAAGCGCCGCCGGACGATGATGCCGGTACAGAAATCTTAGCGATTGCTTCACCGAGCAATTTTTTTTCTTCCAGGTAGAGTGGACCTTTTTGTGCGGCCTCGATAAATTCGCGCGCCGCCTCGGGTTCATAGTTGTCGAGGAATAGGAGCGCGACATAAACGGCGG
>JALZAX010000302.1 GCA_030948055.1 Verrucomicrobiota bacterium
CAAGCGGATCAGCTCACGCAAAAAATCGGCCAGGCGCATCCGTTAACACTGATCGAAACGCTGGTGCACGTCTTTCCGTCGAGCGTGATCGATGCGCTCGCGCGCGGCGATATTCTGCAAACCGTCGCCTTCGCCGTGCTCTTCGCCATGGCTGTTGCAGCAGTGGGCGAAAGAGGAAAACCGATCCTGCGCGCGATGGAAAGTTTGTCGCAGGTGATGTTTAAAGTGACGAACTACGTCATGCTTTTCGCGCCTTTCGGTGTCGGCGCCGCCATGGCGCATACGGTCGGGTCGCAGGGTCCCGGAGTACTCGTTAGTCTGGGCCATCTCATTCTCACGTTCTATTTGGCGCTGGCGATTTTCATTCTCCTGATTTTCGGATTGGTCATCGCGATTACACGTGTGCCGGCGATGCAATTTATCCGCGCGGTGCGCGAACCGGCCACGATCGCTTTTGCCACCACCAGCAGCGAATCAGCCATGCCGAAAGCGATGCAGGCGATGGAACGACTCGGCGTGCCGAAGCGCATCGTCGCTTTCGTTATGCCGACCGGATATTCCTTCAACCTCGATGGCTCGATGATCTTTCTTGGGGTCGCGTCGATGTTTATTGTGCAGGCCGCGGCCAACACGACGCCGATACATTTCGGATTCGGTCAGCAGCTCATGATGATGCTGACCTTCATGGTGACATCGAAAGGAATCGCCGGCGTGCCACGTTCATCCATTTTGGTTTTGTTGGCGACATTATCGAACATGTTGCCGCCGGAAGTGGCCGCGCTCGGCGTGGCGATTGTTTTGGGGATCGATGCGCTGATGGATATGGGACGTTCAGCAGTGAACCTAATCGGCAATAGTCTCGCGACTGCGGTAGTGGCGCGTTGGGAAGGCGAATTCGACGACAAACGCGCGTGCGTTTTCGGCACGCCGGAAGAAGTGAAGCTCGACCTTGCGGCCGGCGATGTTGCCTTCGCCGACGCCGCGCGCCAGGGCGATTAGTTCTCGGCTCCTTTCTTCGGCTGATCCCTGCGAGGCCATCTGGAGCGCGCGAATCCCCAATGGGTATTGTATTTACTAAAAATATGGTGAACAATCTAAACACGGTCACGTCTAATTTCGCAAAACCGGGTAAAATGGACAAAAACAACGGGAGTAAAATGGGGCGCCCAAAGCGTCGGGAAAGTGGAACCGCGGCAAGCGCCGGCACCCGACGAGTGCGGAGAGATTCGCTGATTCGTACCAAAGAGATTCTCAACGCGGCCCTTCGCGTCTGGGAGCTGAAGCGGCGGATTCGGCCTGAGCATTCTCTGTAGCCAGAGAGTGCCTAACGAGTCCTGATTCCTTCCGCGATGTTCACATGGAAGGTCTGTTTCTCTTTGGTTTTTCCAAACGTTAACTCCGCGGTGTAATCGCCACTTGGCACGAGACGTTTCGCATCGATTCCGCCGTACTGCGTTAACACATCTTTCGTCGGTAAGAGATCCCAGTTAAGTCTCGTTAGACCTTGTGCGGGCGTGGTTTTTAAATTCGCCACCGGGGAGCCCGTGGAATTTGTGATCGCGACTTTCAATTCGTCGCCGGTGTATTCCTTTACCCAGACAGTGAAGACCGCGCCTTCCGGTGGATTCTTCCCGCGAAATTCCGCCTTGCCCGCCCACTCGTTCCAGCCTGGTAGTTGATACGCGCCGTTCACCGGCAGGACAGGAAATAAATGCGCCGGCAGCGCTGCCGTCTCCGGCGTCAGTTCCCGAAGCGGCCGCGTGTCATCGAGGATGGCAAGGCTGCGTCCATGTGTGGCGATGACGAGGTCGCTCGTGCGCGGATGAATTTGCAGATCATCCACTCGCACCGCCGGAATGTCGCCGAGCCGCATCCATTTCCCGCCGCCATCAAAGGACGCGAACAAACCAAAATGCGTTCCAACATAAAGCAGCCGCGGATTGCCCGGATCTTCGCGAATGACTTCGACCGGCGCATAGTTCGGCAATCCTTCGCCCACCACACTCTGCCAGGTCGCACCGCCATCCGCAGTGCGCACGATCATCGGACGATCGTCACCAATGCGATAGGCATTGAGCGCGACATACGCCACTTTCGGATCCTGATGTCCGGGCTCGATGCGCACGACCCATTGATCGCGGAATGGCTCGGGCAAATTCTGCGTGAGCTCGGTCCATTTCGCGCCGTCGTTCTCCGTAATCCAGAGCCGTCCATCATCTGTTCCGGCCCAGAGCAAACCAGCTTTGAGCGGCGCTTCGGCTAACGAGTAGACGACGCCATAATTTTCCGCGCCACTTCCGGTCGCGGTGGTTTTGCCCGGTTCATTGCGCGTGAGATCGGGACTGATGAGGGTGGAATCTTCCCCGCGATTCGTTACGCGAAAAACGCGATTGCCCGCGAGATAAAGTACGCCGGGCGCGTGCTTGCTCAAGAGCATCGGCGAACTCCAATGGAATCGATAAGCCGGTTGACCTTCGGCCGGCGCGGGGCGCAACTGCCGCACTTCGCCGGTGCGCGTGTTCATGCGATGCATCGAACCTTCCTGGCTCTCGGCGTAAAACGTGTCGCGGTCACTTGGATCGAAGAGAACATAGAACCCGTCGCCGCCACCAAGATTCGTCCAATCGTTATTGACGATGCCGTCTTTATTTTGCACGCCGCTCGGGCCAACGAAATTGCAGTTGTCCTGCAATCCGCCTGCGACGCGATAGAACGGCTGCGAATCATCGACCGAGATGCGGTAGAACTGACCAGCGGGAATGTTCGCGAGATGGTCCCAGCCTTTTCCGGCCGCATAACTTTGGTAAACGCCGCCATCGTTGCCTAACAAGAGCCGCTGACAAATTGGCGGTTTTGGCGGCTTATTTTTGTCCTCTGGTTTCGGCGCTTTCGGCGGAAGCGCGCTGCTCGCTTGAATGGCCAATGCGTGACAATCCGGATGAATCTTCTCGGTTAAATCTTCGCGAAAAGTTTTTCCGCCATCGTCCGAAACAAGCAGGGCAAAACCCAGCACATAGACACGCTGATCGTTCACCGGATCGATCCTGATCTGGCTGAAATAAAACGGACGCGGACAGACATCGCTGGTGCGCGTCCATTTATCGCCACCATCTTCCGAACGAAAAACTCCGCCGCGTTTGCTCGTGATATCACGAATGTCGGACGGTCCGCCTTCATCACTTTGCACGACGGCCATGACGATCTTCGGATTGCTCGCGGAGACGCTCAGACCGATGCGGCCGGTCTGCGTGGGCAAACCGTTTGCTAATTTTTTCCAAGCCCCTCCGCCATTCGTGCTGCGAAAAATTCCGCCGACATCTTCGCCGTCAGTCGCAGCCACGCCGTAGGTAAAATTCCATGGCGTGCGTTGCCGCGCATAAAGCGTCGCGAAAATTATTTCCGGATTCGAAGGGTCGAATGCGACATCGCTGCAACCGGTGCGCGCCGCGGCGCGACCCTGCGCCTGCAAAATCGGTTTCCAATTTTTCCCGCCGTCGGTTGTTTTGAAAAGACCGCGCTCGCCGCCATCGGCCCACAGATGACCCGACGCCGCGACGTAGGCGATATTCGGATCTCTCGGATGCACGATGATCCGCCCGATCGCGCGCGTATCTTTCAGGCCGATATTTTCCCAGGTGCTGCCGCCGTCATTCGAGCGATAAACGCCATTGCCCCAACCGGAAGAGTTTCGATCGTTCGCTTCGCCGGTCCCAACGTAAACGACATCCGGATCGGACGGCGCAATCGCGATGGCACCAATAGAG
>JALZAX010000303.1 GCA_030948055.1 Verrucomicrobiota bacterium
TCATTCATCAGGGCATCGGCGCTCACCTGCGTGCGACCTTTCAACTTGTAGCCGCCTTCTTCGCGCACGCTCTGCGGCAACATCCCGATATGCGCCATCAACGGAATTCCCGCCTGCACGATCGCTTCGATTTGCGCGACGTGACTCGCACCGCCTTCGAGTTTCACCGCCTGGGCTCCGGCTTCAATCAGCGCGCGGGCACTGACGAGCGCAACCTTCGGTGTGTCATAAGTATGAATGGGCAAATCGGCCACGAGCAGGGCGCGTTTCGCTCCGCGCGCGGCGGCGCGGGTGTGGTGCACCATCATTTCGAGCGTGACCTCGGTGGTGTCTTCATAACCGAGCACCACCATGCCTAACGAGTCGCCCACCAAAATGATGTCCACACCTTCTTCGTCGAGCAGACGCGCGGTCGGATAATCGTACGCGGTAAGCGAAGTAATGCGTTCGCCGCGGCACTTCCTCTCGCGAAAATCCTGCATCAGGTGAGAGGTTACCATTCGCTGGCGAATTTCACCAACGCTGTTGCGTCCGGTAGACGCCGCAATAATTCGGCCACCGTCACACTTTCACCAGGGAGAATGAGTTCGGGCCGAATCTCGGCCAATGGTTCGAGCACAAAGCGGCGATCGAGCATACGCGGATGCGGCAATTGCAAACCGGGTTGTGAAATTTGCACGCCGCCGAAGTACAACAAATCCAGGTCAAGCGTGCGCGGAGCGTTTCGTTCATGCGCCGTGGGGCGACCGTGCGCTTTCTCGATGTTGCGTAACTCGCGCAGGAGTTCCTCGCCCGCCCCGGGATAACCGATCTCCATCACAGCGTTGAGAAATTCCCGCGTGCCCGGCGCACAATCGACCGGCTCCGTTTCGTAAACTCCCGAGGCGACTACGGGCAATTCGACGCCTGGAAGGCTGACTACTTCTGCCCGCCCAGCTTTCAGATTAGCTAGCCGATCACCGAGATTTGAACCAAACGCGATGCCGGCTCTCACAATCCAAGGACGTCTTCCATATCGTAAAGGCGCGCTGGTTTGTCGACGATCCACTGTGCCGCACGCAAAGCGCCGACAGCAAATGTTTCGCGACTCGAAGCTTTGTGCGTTAGCTCGAGACGTTCGCCATGCGTGGCAAAAATGACGGTGTGATCGCCAACCACATCGCCCGCGCGGATCGAGTGAATTCCAATTTCATTCGGCGGACGCTCGCCGATCAGTCCTTCGCGTCCGTGCGCATAGTTTCGTTCTTCTAATCCTCGAGCCTCCGCCAGAATTTGCGCCAGACGTTTGGCGGTTCCGCTCGGTGCGTCCTTTTTTAATCGATGATGCGTCTCGATTACTTCAAGATCGAAGCCGTCGCCGAGCATTTCCGCGGCTTTGCGCGTAAGCCAAAAAAGCGTGTTCACTCCGATGCTGAAATTTGCCGCGAGCAGAACCGGAATCGATTTCGCGGTTTTATCGATCGTGCGCAGCTGTTCGGCGGACTGACCAGTCGTGCCAATGACCAGCGGTCTACTACTCGTTAGGCAGGCTTTGCAGTTTTGCTCCGTCGCATTGGCGTGGCTGAAATCAATTACAACGTCGCAATTGCCGATGGCCTCCTCGATCGGATCGCCAAGGTCGCAGCGTGCGTTGATCGTCAGTTCCGTCTGCGCTTCGGCCGCTTTGGAAATCGCCTGTCCCATTCGGCCCGCCGCACCGATGAGCAACACGCGGATGGAGGCCTTCATGCGCTGCTCTTTTCGAAAGCGTCCAAGGTCTTGCGCAATCGTTCCTGATTCGCGCTCGTCATTTCGCACAATGGCAACCGCACTTCGGCCGACATCAATCCGCGCCAGGCCAGCGCCGTTTTCAGCGGCACCGGATTCGGTTCGATGAAGAGATCCTTGAACAAGCCGCTCAGCCGTCGGTTCAACGGTTGCGCGCCGGCGAGATCGCCCTTTTCCAAGCAGCGCACCAATGCAACAACATCCGCGGGCAATAAATTCGAGGCCACGCTCACCACACCAACGGCGCCGACGGCCATGAAAGGCAGAATCAAGCCGTCATCGCCGCTCAAGATCGTGAACTCGTTAGGCAATATCCCCCGCAAAACGCCCACTCTCTCGACGCTGCCACCCGCTTCCTTAATTGAAACGACGTTCTTGCACTCGTTAGCCAATCTCAAGACCGTCTCCGGTAAAACATCGATACTGCACCGGCCAGGAATGTTGTAGAGCATGATCGGCAGCTTCGTTTCGCGCGCGATGGCGGCGAAATGGCGGAACAATCCTTCCTGGCTCGGCTTGTTGTAATACGGCGCAACGACGAGTGCGCCATCTACGCCCAGCTTTTCCGCTTCCTTCGTCGCGGCGATGGCGGCAGCAGTTGAATTCGATCCAGTGCCGGCAAGGACCTGACAACGCCCGCGCGCAATCTCGACGGCGCGGCGAATCAGTTCCTCTTTTTCGTCGTGGGAAAGTGTCGGACTTTCGCCAGTTGTTCCGACGGGAATGACGCCGGTAATGCCGCCGGCAATTTGGGATTCGATTAACTTCTCGAAAGCGCCGAGGTCAATCGCGCCATCGCGAAACGGCGTGACGAGAGCCGTGTAGATGCCGCGAAACATTTTGCTTCAGCTAAATCTCAACCGAACCGTCGAAAACAAATTCCGCCGGGCCGCTCAATGTGACAGTCATGAAGCGGCCGCCGTTTTTCGTAAATCCGACGCGCAATTCGTCCCCGCCCTTAACCAAAACATGAACCGGGGAAGAGGCATTCTCGGTGGCGGCAAAAATTAGCGCGCTTGCCACGACGCCGGTTCCGCAAGCCAGCGTTTCGTTTTCGACTCCCCGCTCATAAGTGCGAATCGTAATCTGGTTCGCGCCGCGTTTTTCGAGGAAGTTCACGTTCGCGCCGCGCGGGGCGAACTGCGGGTCATGGCGAATTGCGGAACCAAGACCAGGAACATCAACGTTTGCGACATCATCGACCGGAATAACAACGTGCGGGACGCCGCTATCGACGTAGTGACCGCGGAATTTTTTTTCCGCAGCGGAAATGTCGATTCCAAGACGAAGATCTTTCGGCTCGCTCATCTGCAGCGTGACCTCTTCACCTTCGAGCGCCGCGGCGATCACACCGGCCGGAGTTTCGAAAGAAAGTTTTTGCAGTGGGCCAGTCACGCGATCGGCGAAGCGCGCGAAACAGCGCGCGCCATTTCCGCACATTTCCGCTTCGCCGCCGTCGGCGTTGTAATAACGCATGCGAAAATCCGCACCGTTCGCCGCTTTTTCTAACACAAGAATGCCATCCGCGCCGATGCCGCGATGACGATCGCACAGACGCGTGATTTGCTCAGCGCCTAACGAGACATCGCCGGCGCGATTGTCGAGCATGACGAAATCGTTGCCCGCGCCGTTCATCTTAGTGAAGCGGAGTTTCGGCATGCGCTTTCCTAACACGACTCGCGGCCACGAGCTAATGTTTCGGCGCGCGCACCGTGCCGGTCTCGACCGCGGTGCGGCGTTCGGCCACGATGCGATTGGCCGTTTCCTCCACCATCTGCTCGAGCAACATGCGCAGATGCGTGCCCTGTCGGTAATCAGCCGGTGCGATGTGTTTCACGCGATCGGCGTGCGTCGAAAGCTGGTAGCACTTTTTGAAACCGGAACGCGCGGGATCGTCGGGATTGTAAACCGCGATCGCTTCGCCGCCGTTCTTGCGCATGACGGTGAAACAAGGCACATCGGTCGGCCCATCGCCGATG
>JALZAX010000304.1 GCA_030948055.1 Verrucomicrobiota bacterium
CATCCCGATGATGCCGCTGGCGCAAAGAAATTTCTCGAAGGTTTTCCGCATCACTTCGATGAAGCGGGCATCGGAACGATCAGCGAAGTTTTTGACGCGCGCGCACCGCACAAACCGGGCGGGTGTATCGCACAGGCTTGGAGCGTGGCGGAAGTTTTGCGCTGCTGGGTGCGAAGCTAGCGACACTCAAAAGCGAGCCGCGCTACGAATTCTTTTAGATGCCCGAATCCGCTGCCGAGATTTGCGAAAAGCCTGAGGTAAAACAGGAGTTGGCCCGCGCCACCGGTCAGCGCGCGGAAGAAAAAATCAGCGAGAAGGCGAAACACAAATTCATCTTTCTGCCGCATGCGCTGGTCCTCCTTGGTTGCGCGATTATTTATTATCTTGTCGGCACCAGACTCATTCCGCTTCTCCAGGTCCAGGCTGACCTGACCCGACGCGTGCTCCGGGGGGCCGCGCTCATCGTTGTCGTTCTCGCCATCAGTAAGGCAGTCAAGGTTTATGCCGTGGGAAAAATCGAAGACGCGGTCACGCGTTTTACGCTGCAGCGGATTCAACACCTTGTCGTCGGAATCCTTATCGCGCTCATCGCGATCTCGGTCATTTTCGTTAATTGGTACGCGGCCCTCACGGCGCTGGGGGTCGGCTCACTCGTCATCGGCCTTGCCGTGCAGACGCCGATGAAAAGTTTCGTCGCCTGGATTTATATCCTCATCAGGAACCCCTACCGCGTCGGCGATCGCATCAAGATCGAGAACGCCACCGGCGATGTCATCGATGTTGGTTATCTCGACACCACCCTCTGGGAATTCGGCGGACAATATCTCACGGGAGATCATCCGAGCGGACGCATCATCAAATTCCCCAATGAGAAAGTGCTCGACTCCATCGTCTGGAATTATTCCTGGCCCTTGTTTCCCTACATCTGGAACGAGATCAAATTCCAAATCGCTTATCAGAGCGACTTGCAATTTGTCGCTTACACCATGGAAAAAATCGTCGAGGAAGAGATCGGTCCAGAGATGGTCGAGCGCGTAAATGTTTTTCGCGGTTTGCTTGCGAAAACGCCGGTGGACGAACTGGAAGTAAGAGCGCATCCGCGTGTTTTCTTTCGCGTTGATGAGGTCACGTGGGTCGATGCGATTGTGCGCTATCTGGTTCCGCCGCGAGAAGCGGGCACGGTTAAAAACCGCTTGGTCCCCAAACTACTGGCGGCGCTCAATGCCGCACCCGACAAAGTGATGTTCCCAGCCGGAGCGAATCGGTAATGTAGCCGTCGCCCTGCGGGCGACGTGAGAGTGACATGCCACACCCGCCCCTCGCGCTTGCCGCAGGCAAGCGGCTACATCGGCGAAATATTGCATGCCGATATGTTCTCGCCGATTACTTCGGCGCATGAAATTTTTCGGGACAGTCACGTTCGCCCTCGCGCTCATCGCGAGCACACAAGCTGCACCGAGACCACGCGCCGCATCCTCGCCGACTTTTCACTGGCCATGGGAGAAACCCGCGCCGACGCCAATCCCCGCGCCAACTCCAAAGCCAAAGCCCACGCCAATTCCGCGCGCCATCGCAGCACCAACGCCGGTCATTACCCTGCCGAATTACGACGAAGAAACCAGCACGCGGCTGCAAATTTTTCTCGATAACCATCTCTTCGCACCGGGAAAAATCGACGGCGCGATGGGCGAATTTTTTCGCAAAGCGCTCGTTTCCTATAAACGTGCCAACGGTATGCCCGTGAACGGTTCGGTCGATGTCCTCCTCGCTGGAGTTCCACAAGCCTTCACGAATTACATCATTCCGCCCGAAGCGGAAAACTTTGTCGGAGCGGTTTCATCGCAGCCCTCGGAGCAGGCAAAACTGAAGGCGCTGAAATACGGCTCGTTGCTGGAATTCGTTGCGGAGCGATTCCACGCGGAGGAAGCGTTCCTGAAAAAATTGAACCGAACCCAGAATCTCGAAAAGCTTCGACCGGGGGATATCGTCCTGGTGCCGAATGTGCAGCCGTTTGAGATTGAAAAACTGAGCGAAGCGTTTGTTCCGCCCAATCCGGCTTTCGCCACGCGCAAACTTTACGTCGATACGCGCGAGCGTACCCTTGTCATCAAAGACGGCGAGAAAATCGTCGCGCATTTCCCTATCACGCCCGGCTCAACGAAATTACCGGCGCCGATCGGTACTTGGAAAATTCTCGGCATCGCCACCCTGCCCTGGTTTCGCCATGACGAAGGCGTCCTCAATTTCGGCGTGCGCACAGAAAATTTCTTCAACCTCCCGCCCGGTCCGAACAATCCGGTCGGCATTTTGTGGATGGGGCTGAACAAACCCGGCATCGGCATTCACGGCACCAACAATCCCGAAACGATCGGGCGCGCCGGGAGTCACGGCTGCATTCGCACCGCCAATTGGGACGCTGCGCGCATTAAAGATTTGGTGACGGTCAACAACGTCGTTGAGATTTTTTAGAGAACGAGCGCTGCGATTGGCGTGAGCAAAACCAAATCAGCCAGCGCGGTTCGAACGTCTGCGTTGAACTTGTTTCGGCAGAAATGAACGGCGGCGAGCAGCAGCGCGCTTACCGCAACGCAAAGACAGACGCTCTTTCCACCCGCGATGAAGATGGTCGCGACAAGACTCGTTAGGCTGAGAAGGAGAAGGACCGTCAGCAGGTAGCGCCCAATACTGCGAAAGGCTGTAGCGAGAGAGATCCTTTTCTGGGCCACATCCAGCTCGCGTTCCCAGATCGCGATGCTGAGGCAGTTCAACGAGCAAAGGCAGGCGAAGAGAATCCAGGCGGGCAAGACAGCATTCGTTAGACTCTGTCCCAGCGGAACGATCGTTCCCGCAGCAAACAAAAATCCGATGCTCGTTTCCTTCAGCGGAAGGCGACGCCAGATCGACGGGATCGCCTGGTTGAGAAACAGATAAATGAGCGCGAGCAGACCGAGTGCGGAACCAAGAAGGATGCTGCGTCGATCTAGCGCCGTGCCGATCAGGACCAGGTCAGCTGTCGCGACCCCAACAAGACCCGCTAGCCACGCCTGCTGATGTCGCCGGCAAAACCGCTGGCGAAGAGAGCTCAGTCCGCGCAAATCGACCGCGAAGCTATCGCCAAATCGATCCGCGAGATAAATCAGCCACGCTGTGAAAAAAAGAGCGGCCGTTGCGCCATGCGCGATGGGAAATCCAAAGCTGCGCGCAAATAGCGATTCCCACGCGATTGCCACCAGTGGCGCATCGAGACAGAGTAGATTCAGCCAAACGAATGGGCTGCGAACAACGCGTTGCCCGCGCTTTTCCATCGCAAAGCTCTTGCTCGCCGTCGTCTCAATCATACGTTAAACTGCAAGCGGCCAGCGCCTCCTCTCTTTATGCAATCCAAAGGCATCTCCATGGACAATGCGGCAGTCGCCGCTCTTCCGAAACACCTTCTGCAATTCGCCGTCGATCAGCGTTACGACGAATACACGCCGATCGATCATGCGGTCTGGCGCTTCATCATGCGGCAGAACACATATTTTCTGAAAGAGTATGCGCACAAGGTTTACTTCCAGGGTTTGCTCGATACTGGAATTTCTTTCGAACGCATTCCCCGCATCGATGAGATGAATGAAATTCTCGGCCGCATCGGCTGGGGCGCGGTGGCGGTGGATGGATTCATTCCGCCGGCGGCCTTCATGGAATTCCAAGCCTATAAGGTGCTGGTGATCGCGT
>JALZAX010000305.1 GCA_030948055.1 Verrucomicrobiota bacterium
CGTCGGTTGATAACCGACCGCGGACGGGGTGCGTCCGAGCAACGCTGACACTTCTGAACCCGCTTGTGAGAAACGGAAGATGTTGTCGATGAACAAAAGAACGTCCTGATTTTTTTCGTCGCGGAAATATTCCGTCATGGCCAACGCAGAAAGCGCGACCCGCAAACGCGCGCCAGGCGGTTCGTTCATCTGTCCGTAAACCAGGGCGACTTTAGATTTGCTCAGATCCTTCTGATCAATGACGCCGGCCTCACTCATTTCAGTGTAAAGATCGTTACCTTCACGCGTGCGTTCGCCCACGCCCGCGAAGACGGAAAATCCGCCGTGGCCTTTCGCGATGTTGTTGATGAGCTCGAGGATGACGACCGTCTTACCCACGCCCGCGCCACCGAACGCGCCGACCTTACCGCCTTTGGTGAACGGACAGATCAAATCGATAACTTTGATGCCGGTTTCCAAAATCGTGGAGCCGGTATCTTGTTCCGTAAGCTCCGGTGCTTTCCGATGGATCGGATAACGCTTCGTGAAATTCACCGGACCGCGATTATCCACCGGATCGCCCGTGACATTGAAGACGCGGCCTAGCGTACCCTCTCCCACTGGCACGGTGATCGGGCCACCTTTGTCGGTCACGGTCATGCCGCGCTTCAATCCTTCCGTCGACGACATCGCGATCGACCGCACCCAATTTTCGCCGAGGTGCTGCTGCACTTCGAGGGTGAGCTTAGTTGGGTTGCCATTTACTTCGTACTCGATCTCGAGCGCGTTGTAGATGCGCGGGAGTTCTTTGGTATTTTTAAACTCCACGTCCACCACCGGACCGATGACTTGGGCGATACTTCCTGTGTTCATAAATTTTATTAACTGCCGACCGCCATTTGCGCGGTCGAAATTTCGAGCAGCTCGGTCGTGATGCTGGCCTGACGCATCTTGTTGTATTCCAGCGTCAGGTCTTTGATGAACTGCTTGGCGTTATCGGTCGCGTTCTTCATCGCGACCATGCGCGCGCTGTGCTCAGAGGCCCGCGCGTCGAGGATCATCTGGAAAACTTGATACTGCAGATAATAGGGCAGCATGTAATCGAGCACTGCTTCCGCTGTTGGTTCGAAAACGTAGCCGATCATTGGGTCGCCGCTCTGCGTCGCTTTTTCCGCGTGTGTCACTTCGAAGTCCGAAATCGGCAGCAGCGTTCGCACAACTGGCTTCTGATTAATGGTGTTGATAAAATGCGTGTAGAGAACTGAAACGCGATCGACTTCCCCGCTGAGAAATTTCTCGGTCGCGAATTGCGCGATCGGTTTCGTCTCCGGAAACGACGGCGCGTCTTTCAATTCGAAGTCCGCCAGAATTTCCCGGCGCGAACGCGAGAGAAACACGCGCGCCTTCCGACCTGCCACGACGTAAACCGTTTTGCCGGCATCGAAGTTCGCCGCTTCGCGCAAAAGATTCGTATTCAGCGCGCCCGCCAGACCTTTGTCAGTGCTGACGACGATCACCAGTTCCTTCTTCACTTCGCGCACTTGCAGAAGCGGATGAAGTTTGTGATCGGTCCGCTGCTGCAACGAAACGAGCACGCGATTCATCAGAGCCGCGTACGGTCGACCAGCCAGCGCGTGCTGCTGCGCTTTGCGCATCTTCGAAGCGGCCACCATCTGCATCGCCTTCGTGATCTGCGCGGTGTTGCGGATCGATTTGATCCGACGCCGGATGTCTTGCGTATTGGCCATTCGTTAGACCTTTTGCTTGCGCGCGCCGTAACGCGACGATTTTTCCTTCACATGAAATCCGATCTCGCGTTTCTTCGTGGGAGTTGGTGCCAGCAGTTGTCGAATGACCGCAAACAACTGCGCTATTTGTTCGTCATGCGTATCGAAGCGGCGTTCGAGTTCGGCGAACTTCGCGGCCAGTGCGTAATTGGCATTGATCATTTCACGCAATCGAATGAAGGCGCGCACGATTCGGACGCTGGCGTTGATGGCGACGGGACTGTTGAGGACGCTCGCCAGCATGATCGCGCCGTGCTCAGTGAAGACCCACGGGAGATAACGACGACCGCCAAAACTTGAGGTCGCAATTTGCGACCTCAAGTTTGTAAACTCTTCGCGTCGAAGCTGAAACGCGAAGTCCTTCGGAAATCTTTTTGCATTGCGACGCAGTTGTTCGTTCAGTCGTTTTGTGGTTACTCCGTACATCTCCGCCAAATCCGAATCGAGCATGACGCGTTGCCCGCGAATCAGGTGGATCGCATTCTCAACGAGCTTCAGCGCGTTTTTTTTAGGCATGTTCGATTCGAGTTCGCCTAACGAAATCATTGCCAGGTCGATTTGAATTCGTCCAACGCCGCGGCGAGTTCACCTTCGAGATCTTTATCGAGCGCTTTTTTGGACACGACGTTGTTAAGCACTCCTTCTTTTCGCGTGCGGAGATAATCCTGTAGCTTGAGTTGAAATTCCTTCACTCGATCGACGGGAATCGAATCGAGATAGCCGTTCTGCATCGCCCACAAAACCGCGACCTGTTCCTCGACCGGGATCGGGTTGTATTGACCTTGCTTGAATAATTCGACAATGCGCTGACCGCGATCGAGTCGCGCTTTCGTGGCCGCGTCCAGATCGGAGCCGAACTGCGCGAAAGCCGCCAGCTCGCGAAATTGCGCGAGATCGAGTTTAATCTTCCCGGCGACTTGTTTGATCGCCTTGATCTGAGCCGCGGAACCGACACGACTCACCGAAAGACCAACGGAAATCGCCGGACGCACACCTTGATAAAACAAATCCGTTTCGAGATAAATTTGCCCGTCGGTAATCGAGATGACATTTGTCGGAATGTAAGCCGAAACGTCGCCCGCTTGCGTTTCGATAATCGGCAGCGCGGTTAACGAACCACCACCCGCTTCTTCGGTGACGCGTGCGCTGCGTTCGAGCAGACGCGAGTGGAGATAGAAGACATCGCCGGGATAAGCTTCGCGACCGGACGGGCGTTTCAAGACTAACGAGACCTGACGATACGCGACCGCATGCTTGGAAAGATCGTCATAGATGATGAGCGCATCCATGCCGTTATCCATGAACCATTCGCCCATCGCCGCGCCGGCGAAGGGCGCGAGGTATTGATTGGTCGCTGTGTCGGATGCAGGAGCAGAGACGATCGTGGTGTAGGGCATCGCGCCGTTGGCTTCGAGAACAGCGACTGCGCGTGCGACGTTCGAATTCTTCTGACCAATGGCGACGTAGATGCAATAGAGCGGGCGAAAATCTTTCAGTTTTCCTTCCTCACCAGCCTTGTTCAGACGCGCCTGACTAATGATGGTGTCGAGTCCGATAACTGTTTTGCCGGTCGCGCGATCGCCGATGATCAACTCGCGCTGACCGCGACCGATCGGAATCATCGCGTCGATCGCCATGATGCCGGTCTGCACCGGCTGACTGACGCTCTTTCGTTTGATGACGCCGGGCGCAATTTTTTCGACCGGATAGGAAATCTCGGATTTGATCGGACCTTTGCCGTCGAGCGGTTGGCCGAGCGTATTGACGACGCGGCCTAACAAACCTTTGCCCACTGGAACCTGCAGCAGTTTGCCGGTGGTGCGAGCTTCGTCGCCCTCCATCACCTGGGTCGTATCGCCGAGAAGAATGGCGCCGACTTCCGTTTCTTCGAGGTTGAGCGCCAGTCCGAAGACGCCACTCTCGAACTCGATCATCTCGTTCAACATCAC
>JALZAX010000306.1 GCA_030948055.1 Verrucomicrobiota bacterium
TTTGCCCGAGAAAAAATGGCGGCGACCGGTCCACGATTAAGGTCAGCGGATCGGGCAGCGTGATAATTTTTTTCTCGCGCACGAATTTTTCAATGGCGCGCACGTTCGCTTGCCAGCGCGCGAAATATTCCTCGACGTCATTGTCGCGTTCCGCCGCCACGCGCTGGAAGAGCCGGCGCAAAAGCACACTCTCGTCCTCCGGCTTGGTCTCGTTAGGCAACAATTCCGCCCAGACACTTCGGCCAAACTCGGCCGCTTCCTTTTTCTTCGCCGACAAATCCGCCAGCGCGCGCGACAAAACTTCCGCCGGGTCTTCCTTCAAACCGGTGCCGAGCTGAAAAGTTTGCCCGTAGTTCTTGCCCAGTCGTGGCGAGCCGGTCGCCTTTTTTCCCAATACGCTCAGCTCGTCCGCCAGCGCAGTGAGTGCGTCGGCAGTCGCATCCGCCGGTTCGCCGGCCGCTTTGGTAAAGCCGTCTCGATAAAATCCCGCGGCCGCGCGCAACTGTTCGCCGGCCAGCTCGCACAACTCCCCCGAAACATCTTCCGGCCTAACGAGTGCAAAATTTTCTTGTGCCGCCTTCGCGAAAGCCGGAAGCAAACGCGACCGCACCCGCGCGCGTTCCTGCCTTTGCACGAGCGGCAAATCATCGCGCAGAAGCAGAAAAATCGTGGCGTTACCGACGATCGATGTCCAATAAAGTGGATCGCATTCCGGCCGGCGCAGGACCGTCTGCAGATGCAGTTCGCGATCGATTTGGGCGAACAAGGCTTCAAAATCGAGCCGCTCGTCTAACGAGAGGTCGCTTTTGCCTAACGACTCCTCGATCTGCGCGCGCGACTGGCGATTGAACTCGACCCATTCCGCGAGGCGTTTCGGTGAAAGATCTTCCAGCGCGTCGTCGAAATCATGCCGGCCCGCTTCCGTCGCGCGGGTCGGAAACATCCGGAAATATTCGTCGAGATAACGGTCGGTGATCGGCGGCTGCGCACCTTGCATGCGCAGTGCGGCCAGGACAAGGACTGCGGCGATGTGAATCGTGAAGCGTAAGCGGCGAACGGAGGAAGCGCCCACCATTCGCTCACTCACCGATCACGACTTCGACTGGCGGTCACGCACCATCGACATCAGTCGGTTTTTTATCGCGTCGGAAGATTTTGCCGGCTGCAAACTCAGAGCGAAAGCTTCGTGCAGTTCGTAGCACTTGCTGATGAAATCCTCCGCCTGCTGCCCGAATTCTCGGCGGGCTTCTTCAAACGGTTCAGTTTCTTCCGGTTCCAATGCGCCGATCACGTAAAGTCGGGCATTATTCTGAAATTCATCAAAGCTCATCCCGCAGCTCCTTTAGGCCGTCATAAATTTTTTTCAGTCCTAGTTCTAGCCGCGTTTTCACCGTGCCTAAGGGTGTATTCGTATCTGCGGCGATTTCGCGCTGACTCATCCCGCGGAAAAATGCCAAATTTATGGCTTGCTGCTGGGCTGGTGGCAGCGTGTTGATCACTTTCCGAACCAGTATTCGCGTGTCGCTAAAGGTAATTTCCTCCGCGGTCGCGTTGTGTACCCACGCGTCGGGTTGCTGCTCGCTTTCGCTTTGCAAACGTTCGCCGGCGCGCGCGTAAGCCTGTTTCTTGCGTAACCCATCGATCGCGCGCCGCCGAGCCAGCGTCACCATCCAGCCGAGCGGTTTACCTTTTTGCGCCGAGAAATTTTTCGCCTGGTTCCAGATCTCCATGAAAATTTCCTGCAGCAAATCGTCCGCTTCCGCTTCGTTATGGATCACGCGCAGAATGAGCGCTTTCAGGATCCCACTGTAACGATCGTAGAGAGTGGCGAGCGCCTCCGGATCCTCCGCCTGGATCGCGGTCATCAACTCCAGGTCGGTCGGCGCGCCCGGCTCGAGTTGCGGCGCCGCGTTTGGCACGCGAGCAACCGAAGTGCCGTTCGATTCAGGCAAAGGGCTTTCTGTCTCGGGTAGTTCCATCCGTTTTGAAAGATGCTCTTCTAGTGTGCAGGTCGGGTTTCGTCCAACGCCATTTATGTGATGAGCCTCGGTCGCTAAAACGAGTTGAATGTAAAAAGGCTCGCACTACGATGCCGCGAGCGCGCGAATTTTCGCGCCCGAAATGAAAAGCGGCGCGAGATTTCTTTTCCTTGTGACATTGGCCTTCGCGTGGAGTGGAATGATTTTCGCCCAGGACGCGCCCGCTCCTACATTGCGTTTGCCGTCTTCCTCCGCTCCGCCGCGCGCTGCGCCGACGCCAACGCCGACGCCAAAACCGAAAGCGACGCCGAAACCAACCGCGACTCCGAAGCCCACTCCTACACCGACGCCCACCCCTAAACCGACGCCAACTCCCACTCCGAAATCGACGCCAACTCCAAGCCCCACACCAACCCCGACTCCGAAACCGTCTCCTTCGGCCACTCCGACCCCGACCGCGCCGCCGCAGTTAACTCCGAACGCAACCGCGACCCCCGCGTCCTCTCCCAAGGCGACCGTTACGCCAGAAAAACCGTCACGCGATATCCTGCACGAGAAGCCAGTGCGCGCGATCGAGCGGCGCAAGCCGCGTGAAGAAACCGCGGAAAATCGAGCACCCACTCTTGCGCCTCCACGACGCTATCGCCGGCCAACTTTCGATTTAACCGAAAGCAATTGGATCACGAACGCGACTTTGCGTTCGTTAGAAAACAAATGGCAGAAAGCGGTGAAAGATCATGATGCCGACGCGCTCAACAAACTTCTTTCCGACAATTTCGAGGCAACTTCTGCCAACGGCAGCAACGCCGGGAAGACGCGTGTCTTGAACAGCGTGCGCAATGACAAAAACGTCTATCGTTCCGCACGCGCCAAAAGCATGACGATCAATATGAAGCGGCCCGGCGTTGCCGTGGTGACTGGGATTTCCATTCAGAGCGGCACGAAAGAAGACGGCGAGAAATTTTCCAGCAAGATTCAATTCACCGACACCTGGCGGCTGCAAAAGGATGGTCAATGGGTTTGCGTCGCCAGCGAAGCCACCAAGAGTCCGAAACGATAGCGAGACAGCAGCCGACTACTCGTTAGGCATGAAGCAGACATTGTGGGTCGGCCTGGGTGGATTGATCGGCGCGATCGCCCGCTACAAAATCGGCGGCATCATTCTGCATCATTCCGAGCAGTGGCGTTTTCCGCTCGGCACTTTCTGCGTTAACGTCGCCGGCTGCTTCATTCTCGGCACCCTGGCCGGGCTCGCCGAAAAGCAGATGATCTTCACCCCTGATCTTCGCCTTTTTCTTTTTACTGGTGTGCTCGGCGGTTTTACGACTTTCTCCGCCTTCGCGGCTGAAGGATTAAATCTCTTCCGTCGCGGTGATGTGATGGTCGCGCTGACCTACGCCTTACTCAGTGTCCTCTGCGGTCTGCTGGCGGTCTGGGTGGGAATGAAATTGTTCGGCACCGGCATTCATCGCACCTGAATTGCGCGCGCTTGGATTGTGCGCCAAGAGTTAGCGCATGCCCGAAACGATGCCGGCTGATCCGCTTTGGTACAAAGACGCGATCATCTACGAGCTGCATGTTAAAACTTTTCACGATAGCAACGGCGACGGCATCGGCGATTTTCGCGGGTTGATCGAGAAGCTCGATTACCTTCAGGAACTCGGCGTCACCGCGATCTGGATCCTGCCGTTTTATCCTTCGCCGCTGCGCGATGACGGCTACGACATCGCCGATTA
>JALZAX010000307.1 GCA_030948055.1 Verrucomicrobiota bacterium
AACGAGGCCGCTTTCAAAAGACTCAGGCCGCGCCCCTGCGTCGCGCACCATTTTAAAAAGGCACTGTTGCCTTCGGACAAATTGGTTTTGAAATAAAATAAGCTCTGGGTTTGCGCTCGTTGATAATTGCGGAAGGTGATTCGGACGCCTTCGGCTGGACTTGTTAGGCGCTCGACCTCCAGGATGCGGTTGCCAGTGCGGGCCAGGAAAACAAAGAGGAGCGGCAACGTTCCGGAAATATCGCGGCCCAGTTGGGCGCGCATGTCTTTGGTAATAAAATATTGAAAGCGCAGCACGCTGCCGAGCGCGGCCCGCAAGGCCGGGAGGTTGCCGACAACATCATCCGGCGGAATCCGGGAGAGATCCAGGACTTGCCCAATCGGCTCGAGCCCGGCCAGGATATAGGTGTTAGCGAAAGGAAAAAAGGTGTCCGCGTAGAGGAAGTCCGGTCCTCCGAACATGTAGAACATGGTGTCGCTGCTCGAGAAGAATTCTGGCGCGTTAATCGTCATCCAATTGCGAATGGGGACGATCTGTTGTGCTTCCTTTCGCGCCCAGGCTTCATCCATGGCCCGGACGTGTTCCTGCCAGGCTAGCGTTTCCATCAAGGGCGCGAGCGGACCTTCCACCGGCATGCCGGCCAGGAAACGCGCCGTCTCATCGAGCGTGGGCGGAGATTGCGCGAAGGCGAAGTGCGACCCGAGCAAAAGAAGAAGAATGAGGCGGTGCTTCATTGCCTAACGAGTGGTAGCTGATTTGGGGGAGGCGAAATAAATCACCAGCGCGAGCAGCGTGGTTCCAAGTCCAAGCAGTGACGGAAGGCGCGTGGCCGGATTCGCCAGGAGATGAAGGAGCATCCAGCCGCTGATCGCAAGGAAGATGAGCGGCGTGAGCGGATAACCCCAGACTTTGTAAGGGCGCGGCAGCTCCGGTCGACGCCAGCGCAAAACAAAAACTCCGGCGACGGTGAGCGCGGAGCAAAGAGTGAGGCTGAACTGCACGTAGTTCACAACAGATTGAAACGTCGCCGAGAGCAGCATGATGTTTACAATGACGAATTGCAGGACGAGCGCATTCACTGGAATTCCGCGCTGACTACGTGTCGCCAGCCCGCGTAAGGCGTGAAAATCTTCACCCATGGTCGCGGTCACGCGCGGCCCGATCCACATCATCGCGCTCACGGTGGAGATGAGACCGAGACAAATGAAGGCCGCCATAATTTTCCCGCCAGTCGCACCGAAGATGTGCGTGGCGGCGACGAAAGCGACCTCGGGTTTGCCAATCATTTCCGCGGCCGGGGTGGTGCGGAGAAAAACGACATTGAGCGCGACGTAAAGAACGGCCACGAGCGTCGTGCCCACACCGACGGAGATGAGAATATCGCGCGTCGGGTTGCGCAATTCGCTCGTGATATAGGTGGACGCGTTCCAGCCGGAGTAGGCATACATGACCCAGAACAAACTGACCGCGAAAGGCGCGCTCACGATGAGCGATGCATCGCCTGCCACGGGAAGAAACGAGACGGGTTGTGTTTGCCTAACGAGTAGTCCAGCGCCGATGATGACGAGAAGCAAGGTCGTTTTGAGCAGCGTCGAACCGATCTGAAATGCGCTGCCGAGTCGCAGATCAAGAAGAAGAACCAGCGTTGTCAGCCAGACGACCGCGAAGGAGCAGAGCAACGGATTCACGGGAAGGAGCTGGCTGAGATAAAGACCGAACGGAATGGCCGCGATCGCCACTGGCGCGGAAAAACCCACCGTGCCGGAAACCCATCCCGCGAGAAATCCAACCGAGGGATGATAAATCTCGCGCAGAAAATTGTATTCCCCGCCCGATCTCGGCAGAGCCGCTCCAAGCTCGGCGTAAGAAAGAGCCCCGCACATGGCGCAAAAGCCGCCGGTCAGCCAGAGAAACACGATGACAAAGCCGCTGGGCAAATCGCCCACTTGAAAACCGAGACTGGTGAAGATACCGGTCCCGATCATGTTCGCGACCACGATGCAGGTCGCGGTCAGGAGCGAAATCTTCGGGGTTTCGGAATTCACGCCGAGACCTTCGTCGCGCACTTAAGCGAAAGAAAGCAGCACTCGTTAGGCCGCTTTTTTGTGATCGGTCCTAGCCTCGCGTTTGCCCTTCGCTTTCCCGGTTTTCTTTTTTTGGCCGTGTGATTGTTGCAGGCTTTGCTGCAAGACCGCAACCAAATCGATCACCTTCGTCGCAGCCGGCCCCTTCTTCGGTTTCGTTTCGATTTCTTTTCCACCGGACTCGACTTTCTCCTCGATCACTTCCATCAGCGCCTCGCGATAATCGTCGTGATATTTTTCCGGGTCCCATTTCGCGCTCATGCTTTCCACAAGTGCTTTCGCCATATCCATCTCGCGTTTTCCGGGCTCAAGTTTTTTCGGGACGTTGAGCTTCTCCGGATCGGCCAACTCTTCGGCAAAATGCATCAACTCGAGCACGAGCGCGTCCTTCAACGGTTTCACGCCCGCGAGATATTGCCGCGTCTTGATCACCACTTTCGCGATGCCGACTTTTTTTTCCTTCGTCAACGCTTCGCGCAATAAGACGTAGGCTTTGTCGCCACCTTTCTGCGGTTCGAGGTAATACGGCTTGTAGAAATACATCGGATCGATCTCCTCCACATCGACGAAATCTTGGATGTCGACCGTCTGTGTCGCTTCCAGGTCGACGCGCTGAAAATCTTTCTCACCGAGCACGACAAATTTTCCCTTTTCGTACTCGTAACCTTTGACGATTTGATCCCAGGGGACTTCCTTCCCGTCCTTCTCCGCGACGCGTTTGTAATTTACCGGGCTGTGATCGGCCGCGCGCAGCAACCGAAATTTCAGATCCTCTTTCCGCGTCGCCGGATAAAGAGCGATCGGAATATTAACCAGACCAAAACTGATACTGCCCTTCCAGATTGCACGCATAACCAAGTTTCGCTTTTCGCGTCGCTTTTGGTCGCGGATTAGAGTGGCGAGTGCGGAATCGATGCAGTCTGCGTGGGCGAGTCGGAGGCGTGCTCGTGCGAATTTTTACGAAACGACATCCGCCGGATTCTGCGGAGGCACTCGCGGTGCAATCGCGGCGAAATCTGGGAACGCCGGCTGTGCTGTTCAGGCTCTGGTGGCTTTTCGGTGGAGTGAAAATTCAGCAGACGAATTCCGCGGTGCCATGCGAAGTGATCCGCGTGCGCGAACAAGCACAGACGACGATGCTTTTCCTTCATGGTGGCGGATATGTTTGCTGCTCTCCGCAAACGCAGCGGCCCATCACGATCACGCTCACGCGTCTGCTGGCCGCGCAAACTTATGTGCCAGAATATCGGCTCGCGCCCGAACATCCTTTTCCCGCGGCGGTGGAAGACGCCATCGCGGTCTACGAATTGGTCAGCGCGGAAGCGGCTAAATCTAAAACATCTTTCGTACTCGCGGGCGATTCCGCGGGCGGCGGTTTGGTCATCGCTTTGGCCATCCATGCACGAGATGCCGGGCTGCCGATGCCTTCGTCAATCCTGACATTTTCTCCGTGGGTCGATCTTACGAGCGAGCGCGAGGGAGAAATGCAGCGACGCGAAAATCTCTGCGACATGTTTTATGCGGAAAGTTTCACCGCTTATTCCGCAGCATATCTCCAGGGAGCGGAACCGCGCTCGCCGCTTGCCTCGCCGCTTTTCGCAGACCTAAGCAATCTTCCGCC
>JALZAX010000308.1 GCA_030948055.1 Verrucomicrobiota bacterium
TGCGCTGATTCTGCACAAAAGTGTTGTTATCGCCATACTTCGCCCACGGTCCCACCGGCACCTCTGGGAAATCGACAAATTTCCAATCGGTCACATCCGTGTCCTGTAGCCCGAGGAAATCACGCACTGCTGGCGAAACATCGAGACCCGCGCCCTGATTCAAATTCGGTTTCGGACGCTCGTTGCCGAAAACATACTGCCAATGATCGGTGCGAAAAGGACCGGCATCTTCCCACTGCGCGTAGGCCGTGCGGTTGCCTTTCTTGATCGCAATCCAGCGACCTTTGCAGGTGGAAACGCCCGGTCCTTGATACGCTTCCTTAAACCACGGCACGACCTGCGGCGCTTCGGGTCGATGGCCATCGCGCGCTTTGTCGTTGTAAGGCAAAGCGCAATAAAACGGGTTTTGCCGCGGCGTGAAATCAACCGGGATCAAATCGCGCCGCTGTGTGCGATCAGGAGTATCGAATCCGCCATAACTGCCGGCCCAGTTTGCATCCCACGAACTGGACTTGTTAGGCGTAGGATTATTTGCGCTCGGTTTTTCGCCAATCCAAAAAACCGTTGTCACGATATTTGGTTTCCAAGGAAACTGGTGGGCCGCGGCGCCCGACATGGCATTTCTGGCGCTCGGCGTGTAGACCATTGGTCCAACGCCGCGCGATTTTTCCTGGCCTTCCTCCGACTTCTTGGTCGCTTTGATTTTCGAAAACACGAGCGGCGAGGCCGCGTCCTGCGCAAAGAGCGAGGTCAAACCGGAGAGCAAAACTGCGGCTGTATGGGCGATAATTAGTCGGAGTTTCATCAGGCATGCAGCCTCGTGGTGCGAGGCGGGGCTTACTTGTGATTCGTGTTTCGGCGCTGAACTGCGCGCGCTTTCACAAGCGATGCTGTTGTATAGTGGCGCACAAGGAACCCGTTTTCTTCACCATGTCAACCGAATATCCAGGCTCGCGAGTTGCTTTCTCTTCGCTCGCATGAACGCCACCGCTTTATCCGCCAGCGATACCGCCGCGCGCACAAAAGTCGATTGGCTCGCGCTGGGCGCTTTCGGCTTGTTGTGGGTCGAAGTGGTTTCGCGGCTGCGTTTCGAATGGTCGGTTAATCCGCAATACGGTTACGGCTGGACCGTTCCTTTTCTCGCTGCCTTTATTTTCTGGCGACGCTGGCAAAACGCACCGTCGCCGGACAAGCCGAACGGTCGCGCAATCGTTATCTTGCTCTCGTTAGGCGCGATCTTGCTCATCGTCCCGGTGCGAGTGATCCAGGAAGCAAATCCCGATTGGCGGATTCTAAGTTGGGCCATGGCGCTGGCCGCGGTCGTGGTCTCGTTAGGCGGAACTTATCTCGCCGGCGGCGCGCGTTGGGTCCGCCACTTCGCATTTCCGATATTGTTCTTTCTCGTCGCCGTTCCGTGGCCGACGCAATTCGAGCAAGTGGTTATCCAAGGACTCATGCGCATTGTCGCGCTGATCAACGTTGAGGTCCTCAACCTTATAGGCATTTCCGCGGTCCAAATGGGAAACGTTATCGAATTGCATTCCGGCTACGTCGGCATCGATGACGCCTGCACCGGCGTCCGTTCGCTGCAGGCCACTTTCATGGTCTCGCTCTTCCTCGGTGAGTTTTACGAATTCGCATTTAGTCGCCGCATTGTTCTCATCATTGCCGGCGCGCTGCTGGCGTTCCTCTGCAACCTCGTTCGCACTTTTCTTCTCGTTTACGTTGGCGCCGAACGCGGTATCAATGCGATCAAGAGTTGGCACGATCCGGCGGGCCTGACCATCCTGACTGCCTGCCTGTTTGGCTTGTGGGGCGTGAGCATGTTTTTGAGCCGCGGACAAAAGCCCGCCGGGAAGACGCCGAGTGGCGCGAACGCTTGGCCGCTTCCGCGATTACTACTCGTTAGTCTGCTCGGGCTAACCATCGCCGCGGAAGTCGCCACGCAATCGTGGTATGGCTACCACGAAGCGCACGCCACCAAAGTGGAACAGTGGAATGTGGCCTGGCCGGAGAAGGCGCAGAATTGGAAATCAATTCCAGTCGCCGAGCAGGCGCAGGAACTTTTGCGTTACAACGAAGGCGGCGGCGGTACCTGGTCCGATGAAAGCGGCCGCGACTGGACCATGTATTTTTTCAAATGGCTGCCTGGTCGCACGGCCGGTCTCTTCATTAAGAATCATCGCCCCGATATCTGTTTGCCAGCGAGCGGAATGACGTTGCGGAGCGGCGCGCAAAACAAGCTCTTCGATATTAACGGCGTCAGGTTACCGATTCGCAGTTACGTCTTTGAGAGCGGCGCAACTCTGCTGCACGTCTACTACTGCTACTGGGACGGCAGCCCGCCGGAAAGCGCGCCACAAGATCAGGAAAACTGGACGGCCGCCGGTCGGCTCGACGCGGTGCGCCGAGGCAAACGCGAAGTCGGAACGCAAATGCTGGAGATCGTCGCCGTTGGTTACAACACGGAAGCTGAAGCGGAAAAAGCCGTGCGCGAGCAGCTCAGCAGTGTCATTCGGCGCGGTTAGTAACGCGCGACGCTTTCGTCAATTTCGCTCGACCACGCATCGATGCCGCCGGCGAGATTGAAAACTTTCTCGAATCCTGCTTTTTGCATTAACTGCACCGCGTGCGCACTGCGCACTCCGCTGTGGCAATGAATCACGATCTCGGAATTTTTTTCGAATTCATCCAACCGATCGAGAAATTCGCCGAGCGGAATTAGTTTCGCGCCATCGATTCGCGCGATTTCGTATTCGTTAGGCTCGCGCACATCGAGCAGCGTGAATTTTTCGCGCGCATCCAACTTTCGCTTCAATTCGTGCACGGAAACGTCAGGCACTGTCACCACACCGCAGAACTGCTCGTAATCGATCGGTTCGGTAATACTCGGATTTTCGCCGCAAACCGGACATTGCGGATCGCGGCGCAATTTGAATTCGCGGAACTTCATCTTGAGCGCATCGAAGTGCAGCAACCGTCCAGCGAGCGAATCACCTAAACCGATGATGAGTTTGATCGCCTCGATCGCTTGCAGCATCCCGATGATACCGGGCAGGACACCGAGCACTCCCGCTTCCGCGCAATTCGGGACCGTTCCCGGCGGTGGCGGCTCGGGAAAGAGGCAACGGTAACACGGCCCGCCGAGATGCGGCGCGAAGACGGTTGTTTGTCCGTCGAAGCGAAAAACCGACCCGTAAATATTTGGTTTACGCGCGAAGACACAGACGTCGTTTGAGAGATACCGCGTCGGAAAATTATCCGAGCCGTCGACGACCACATCATAATCGGCCACGATTCGTAACGCGTTCTCGCTGGTGAATCGAACTTCGTGCGTCTGCACGTCAATGTGCGGATTAATGTCGCGAATGCGATCGCGCGCGGCTTCGACTTTGGCGCGACCGACGTCTTTCGTCCCGTAGAGCAATTGCCGTTGCAGATTCGAAAGCTCCACTCGATCGGCATCGACCAATCCAAGTGTGCCAACTCCCGCGGCCGCGAGATACATGGCCGAAGGCGAGCCTAAACCACCAGCGCCGATGCAAAGAACGCGCGCAGCTTTCAAGCGTTCCTGACCAGCCAGCGTGACCTCTGGCATGGTGAGATGCCGCGAATAACGCAACCGCTCATCACTCGTTAGGCTCATGCTTTGACCAGCTCCCAATTGATTCCGATCACGCGCAT
>JALZAX010000309.1 GCA_030948055.1 Verrucomicrobiota bacterium
GCTCTTCAGCATCCAGATGGTTTTTTGGTGCAACGTGATTCGCTCGACCATCAGGTCCTGTGTTTCCTGATCGTTCGCTTCGCCGGCCGCTTCACGCGCGGCGGCTGCATCGGACACCAGCTTCTTGTTTCCTTCGATGAGCATGCGCACGAACTCGCCCTGCGCCTGCGGTGCGGTAAATTCCTTCATCTCCGCGACCTGGGCCAGCTTGCCGAGCCCGCCAATGGCATAGGCATCGAGCGAGCGGATGCGCTCGGCGATTTCATCGACGGCGGCGAAGAGTTCTTCGTATTGCGTCTGGAAAGCGGTGTGGAGGGCGAAGAAGCCGGGCCCCTCGACATTCCAGTGCGCGAGGTGGGTGAGCGAGAGCAATGCGTAGGTATCGGCAAGGACCTGGTTCAGGTTTTCGGTGAGTCGGGCGGCGCCGTCTGTAGTGGAGTGAGAGGTCGTTGTCATGATGAATTTAAAAAGCGTGGTTGCGAAATTGATACGTTTGGGAGCGGAGTTTGGCTGCGACCCAGCGCTGAAAACTCGCAGGTCGTTTGCGCTACCCCAACTACATCGTGTGTCGTGCGTCGGGTTGTCATAAGGCAGCAACGGGCCTTCGCCTCCTCGATCAATGCGAACTCCAGCTAGATCGCGTGTGACGGGAAAGACTAGCGGCCGTTCGTTTCGCGTCTGAAGTCAGTGATCCGAAATCTGTGCGCGCTACCGAAGCGCTTGCTCGGTTAGGTCGCGCGCTTCCGTTCGTGCCGCAGGAGGCTAACGCGGACGCCAATAGCGAAGATGAGGTAGTAGCCGATCAGCCCGGCGGCGACGGCAAGGGAGAGTTGAGTTCCCGAAGCAGTCATGAGCCAATGCTGCTCGACGGCAGCGCTGCGGATGCCTGGATGCGTAGCGTGCCACCAGCCGTAGGCAAAACGAGCGGTGATGACCAGGGTGATGAGAAGCGCAAGCCAGCGGCTGGGAGTGTAGAAGAATCCTTCAGGTTGAGATTCCCAATGAGTGAGCGCCAGGCCCAACAAGCCGAGCAGGGCGCCGAGAGCCATTCCAGCCAGGGTGAAAGGAAGACTTGGGCCAAGCCAGAAGGACATGAAGAAGGTGAAGACGAGAAAAAAAACGGCGGAGAAGGCTGTTAGCCAAACGTTCATGGTAATGGCCCAGCGCCGGCCTTGTCTGCGCGCGGTGCCGGCGCGGTAGCGCAAAGCGAGCGAGAGCAAGACGACGCCGCCGAAGGCAAGGACAACAAAGAACAAGAGCGCGACAAGAATTAGCGGCACGGAGGACAGTAGCACTTCCAATGAAGGCGACGATGCTTTCTGAGCGAGGCGCGAAGGCGCAGTGCGGGAAGGGATAAGACCGCCGAGGCGCGCTGCGCGAATCTATTGATATGGCCACACGCAAATCCAGCAGCAGCAAAAAGAGTAGCAGCAAGAAAGCCGGCGCGAAGAAAGCGACCAGCCGGAAAACCAGTAGCGCGAAGAAGCGCACCGGCGCGAGTAAGACGAGCAAACGAACCTTGATGGAGCCGACCAAAGGCGATCGTCGCTATGTCCGCCGGAACAAGCAAGGTGAGTTCAAGACCGAGGTTAATGTCGGTCGCTCGTTAGCCGCCGACCGACGCCGCAAATCTAAAACCAGAGTTCCGAAAGGTCAGGGCGATCGCGGTGAGACAGGAAAGAAGGGAATCCTCGAGAAAATATTCGGTTAAAACGTCCGAGAGTTCTGCACTAGACCAGTCTTGTGGAATAGGCGAACGGCGCCTGAGTACACCGAACAACGAATCTGCGGAATGGCTTGCCTAATCTGTGGATAATCACCGCGCAGGTGCACGCCGTTAATTAGGCGAACTCGTATTCTTGGAAATCGAGCGCCCGCAGATTTCTTCGCGCTGTTGCATTCCGCGGCGTCTCTCGCAAAATCGAGCATGTCCGCGAGCATTCCTTCCGACATCATGGATACGCACCTGAGCGAGGCGGAGTATCGCCTGCTCTGGGAAACTTCCACCGATGCGGTCGTGATCCTCGATCGCGCGAGCACGATTCGTTACGCCAACCCAGCGGTGACTGATATCTTCGGTCATCGGCCGGAGGAATTGGTCGGGCAGGACATCGCGGTCATTCAGCCGGAACGGCTCCGCGAAGCGCATCGGCACGGGCTCGCGCGTTACCTCGCGTCGGGTTTGAAAAAGCTCAACTGGAGAGCCACCGAAGCGATCGGGCTCCATCGGCAAGGGCGGGAGTTCCCGATCGAGATCGCGTTCAGTCACTTGTCGAATGAAAAGGGTGATCTGTTCGCGGCGTTCATCCGCGATATCTCTGATCGCAAACAGGCGGAGGAAGTGATTCGGGTCGGTCGGCAACGGATGGACCTTGTGCTGGAAGGGGCGGACGTCGGACTGTGGTCATGCCCGTTGCCGTTCGGCCGCCTGGAATGGGATGCGCGCGTTAAGCGGCATTTCTGGCTCGAGCCGAATGCGGAGGTGACGATCGATCTTTTCTTCGATCGACTACATCCGGAGGATCGTGAGCGCGTGAGGGGCGAAATCGCTGAGGCGATCGACAGCCGCAGAACGTTCGAGACGGAGTACCGCACGGTTTCGCCGGAGACGGGCGCTGAGAAATGGATCAGGGCCGTGGCTCGCGCTTTCTATGATGATGCCGGCACGCCGATTGGTTTCGACGGCATCACGATCGACGTGACGGCGCGCAACAAGGCAGACGTCGAACGCGAAGCGCTGCTCGCGAGTGAACGCGCCGCGCGCACTGAGGCCGAGCGGGTGAGTCGGACGAAAGATGAATTTCTCGCGACGCTCTCGCACGAGCTACGCACGCCGCTAAACGCGATTGTCGGCTGGTCGCAGATTCTGCGGAGCGACAGCACGCCGAATCCAGAGGACCTGAGGGAGGGCTTGCAGGTAATCGAGCGGAACGCGCGCGTCCAGACGCAGTTGATCGAGGACCTGCTGGACATGAGCCGGATCATTTCCGGCAAGGTGCGGCTGAACGTGCAGCCGGTGGATTTATCCGAGGTGATTGATGCCGCGGAGGCATCAGTCGCGCCCGCGGCAGAGGCGAAAGGGATTCGCATTCAGAAGATCGTGGAACCGCTCGCCGGGCCGGTGATGGGCGATCCGTCGCGGCTCCAGCAGATCGTGTGGAATTTGCTCTCGAACGCGATCAAGTTCACACCGAAAGAAGGCCGGGTGCAGCTGATCCTGAAGCAGGTGAACTCGCACTTGGAAATCGTGGTGAGCGACACGGGCGCGGGGATCAAGCCGGAGTTTTTGCCGCATGTGTTTGAGCGTTTCCGGCAGGCTGATGCGACGACGACGCGGCGCTTCGGCGGGCTCGGGCTTGGACTCGCAATCGTGAAACATCTCTCGGAGATGCACGGCGGTGACGTGCGCGCGGCGAGCCCGGGCGAGAACATGGGCGCGACGTTCACCGTCCTCTTGCCGCTCGCGATCGCGCATCAACACGAGGCGCAGTCGACGCAGGAACGCGAGCACCCGCGCGCTCCCAAGGGAATGCCGATGGACTGCCCGCCAGCACTCGATGGCGCGCACATTCTCATGATCGATGATGAGCGCGATTCGCGCGCGCTGGTGAAGCGTATCCTGGAGGAATGCCAGGCAATCGTAACGATGGCTGCTTCAGCCGAGGAAGGTCTCGCCG
>JALZAX010000030.1 GCA_030948055.1 Verrucomicrobiota bacterium
TTGCTTTCTTATTAGTTCTGGTTTGATTGCGATCCGCAGCTAGGCGCAGCGGATTTCTCTCCCTAAGGAGCAGCGTTAGTGCCACGAGGCTTTGCTTTTTTAAAATTACTGGAATGGCTTCCCGCGCTAGCTCTTCCGTGCCGATAGGCGTTTACCTTTTCGCGGCCGTTCTCCTTCTGCGGCTGGTAGTTCTCCTGCGCCTGACTGCTTCGCCCTTTCTCCTGCCCAGCCAGGGCGACATGCATTTCTACAACGATTGGGCGCTGCGAATCTTGCACGGCCAATGGACCGATCACCGCGCCTTCTATGGCTTGCCGCTGTATCCCTACTTTCTGGCCGTGCTCTACAAGCTTTTCGGCTATAGCCCGTTTGTCCCTGGTTTTCTGCAAGCTCTGGCGGATAGCGGCACCGCCGTTTTGCTTTATAAGATCGCCGGGCGTGTCTTCGGCGGGGTCTGGATCGGACTGGTGGCAGCAGCTGCCTGGGCCTTCTATCTTCCGGAGGAAGCTTACTCGGTCATATTGATGCCGACTGCCCTGGCCGTTTTCATTTTTTGGTTCGTTCTTTGGCAAATCATCAAACGCGAAACAGCTCCAGCACTAGCCATTATTTTTCTACTCGGACTGCTGGTCGGCTTCGCAGCTACCGGCGTGGCCACTTTGCTCTTTCTCCTTCCCCTGCTTCTGGTCGCGATCTTTCTGAAATGGCAACAGCCCCTTCGGAACCGCATTTTCCAGCTGGCGCTGCTAGTCCTGGGCGTGTCGTTAGGTATCGCGCCTTGTGCCGCGCACAACTATCTGGTCGCGCACGACCGCGTCCTGCTCTCCGCCCACAGCGGGGTCAACTTCTGGATCGGAAACAATCCTACGGCTAATGGCTATCCGCGCATGCCTCCGGGGATGCATGCCGGCCAGGAAGCAATGTTACAAGACTCAGTGACTATGGCACAGAACGCGGCCGGGCATGAGATGAAGCGCTCAGAAATCTCCGAGTATTGGGCCACCAAAGCACGGGCCTTTATCCGGGAGAATCCTGCCGCCTGGCGCCGGCTTATCGCGGTTAAGATCGCGAACTTCTGGAATGCCTTCCAGTATGACGACCTCAGCATCATTACTAACTTGGGCCTGCAAGGTGTGCTCATACCTGGCATACGCTTTGGCCTTATTGCAGCTCTGGCGCTGCCTGGCATCGTCTTCGCCTACAAAAAGTATCCGCTTTCCCGGTGGTTGCTGGCCGCAGTCCTGTTGCACATGGTTTCGCTTCTAACCGTTTTTGTCACCGAACGGTACCGGCTAGCTGCCGTCCCTGGCATGGTCTTGTTTGCTGTCTTCGGCCTGACCTACTTCTGGGATAACCTGGCTAGCGCCAACTACCTCCGGGTTACAAGCTATCTGGCGTGCCTGGCGGTCACGGCTTTTCTGGTTTCGATTCCAAAAAAAGACCCGTCACTCTGGGCCCTGGATCCCTACAACTCTGGTTGGCAGGCACTCGATTCCAAGAACTACCCGCTAGCTCGCGCGAAGCTGCAGTTAGCTTATGCCTACGTGCCGGAGAACGCGGAAATCAACTTTGCGTTGGGAAATTTAGAGTTGGACCAAAGTGACAAGACCGGCGCGAAATCCTGGTATGCGCGCACACTCAAACTCGATCCCGGCCACGAAGGCGCCTTGAACAACCTGGGTGTACTGGCCCTGGAAGAACAACGTTGGGAGCTGGCCATCAAGTTTTTCCACAATGCCCTACGCGTCTCACCTAACGACGCCAAAACACATTATTTGCTGGCGCGTGCCTACCATGGTGACGGTAACCTCGAGGAAGCCCGGCACGAGGTAGACTTAGCAGTCAAGCTGAAACCCACTCAGCCGGAGTTCACTGATTTCCAGAAGGCACTCGAGGCGGAATGATTCGCCGTCGGCCTAACGTTAGGCAACGCAGCAACGCGGACTCGTAACATTTTTCGCACTAGCAGAGAATCTGCTTTGTCTCCCACGATGGGACCGAACGACGTTCTCTTCTGGTTCGACAGAGCTCCGGCGCGGTATTGGCTGCTGCTGGTGTTTTGCCTCGCTGGGATGATTTTTTTATGTCTGATAACCTCGCAGCAGACGCACGCCGAACGTCGACCGTCGAAGACCTGGCTCACGCTTCTCAGACATGATGCATTCTTTGCGCTCGTAATTGCGCTGGTTGTGTTCGCCGGTCGCTTTCCGATTATCGCGTTTCCACGACCGATCAATCCTGATGAAGCCTCTTTCATTACGGCAGCGATAACCTTATGGCACGACCCGGTTTTTTGGCGATCGATTTGCGTGGGAACTTCCGGTCCGCTCGTCTCTTACCTGCTTTTGTTGCCGCGCTTAGTTGGGTGTCCATTTGGTTACGCGGCGGCGCGTGTGGTCGGCTTGCTTACCATAGTAGGCGCGATTTTTTTTCTATACCTCGCCGTGCGGCAGATTGCGCGGCGTCCTCTCGCGCGCTTGGCGATCGTTCCGACGACGGTGTTTTTCGCGCTAACGGTCCGTAGTGATTTTGTTCATTACTCCGGTGAGCTTTGCCCGCTGCTTCTGCTGTCGGTCGCGCTCTTTTGTCTTGCGAAGCTCTGGCGATCCTCGACGCGCGACCCCGGACTTATGCTTATAATAGGGCTTATCGCGGGTGCTGTTCCCTTTGCCAAGCTTCAGGCGGCGCTACTAGCTCTGCTCATCGGTTTAACTGCCATGATCATTGTCGCGCGCCGTTCATCCAATACCGCGGAAAGTCTGCGGAATTGCGCTCTCATGGTCCTCGGAGGACTTACGCCGTTAATAGCAGTTTTGGTTTTGACCTGGTCGACGGGATGCTTCGAGGTCTTCAAACGCTCCTATCTCCTGGCTAACCTCAACTACGCGGGACAAGGACGATCGTTTGCACAAAGCGTCTCTTCATTTCCCGAATTTTTTTCGCAGGGCGAATTGCTCACAGTTTGTCTGAAGTGTGAGGGGCTACTTGGCATTTTAGCCCTAATCACAGGCGCAATCATTACTCGCCGGAAAAGTCGGCAAACCAAGATTGCGTGGCTTACACGTCAGGAAAAACAGCTCCTGGCATTCATGCTCGTTGTGTCTGGAGTAACCGTCTACTCTGTCCTGGCGCCGGGACGGCATTTCCCGCACTACTTGCAGTTCCTCCTTATTCCCGGCGTGCTCTGGTTCGCAAACTGCCTCGTGTATCTTGATCGCGGATTGGGAATCTTGAATTTGCGAAGGCCGCACCTGGCTACCTCGTCTTTGGTAGTTCTGGCCACGACATTGATCGCCATTTCTTCCGGGATAGCAGCAGGTCGAATCCCGCGGCCGATTGGGCACATGCAAGCGTTCTTAGGTTCGCCTATTCCTCCACCAGTTATTGCCGTGAAAAAAATCGCCTTACCAGGACAACCGATAGCCATTTGGGGTTGGATGGGGGAAATGTTCGTCGACACGGGCATGTGGAAAGCGACGCGCGACACTGTCCTGGAGTATTCAGTTTTGAGCGAGAATCAGCCGGCTAAACCGACCACCGTGGATTACAAAGAAATCGTTCCGCAATTTTTCCAGGATCTTTTCCTGGAAGATCTTCAAAAATCCAATCCGCCGATCTTCGTTGATGCGGTCTGTCCTGGATGCATCGCTTTTCACGATCGGAAACGCTACGGCTACGAGACCTTTCCTCAGTTAGCCGATTATGTTGATGCGCATTATCGCGTCGTTGAAGAAGTCTGCGGCGTACGAATCTTTCTGAGAAAAAAAGACACTCCCGAGAATTTGAAATGAAGCGGACTAATTTGGCTAACGAGTCGTTGCAGGGGGGATTGACTTCAGTTGAACGCGCCCGGCAAACCTAGAGGGCATATACATTGCTGGGTAAGAACGCTTTCCAGTTACCGTTCAGCCCTACCGTGAATCTCTCCTTAGCCCCACTCTTTCGGCGCGTCGGCGAAATGCGCTGGCGGCATGCTGCTTTCATCCTTCTGGCGGTGTTCGTGAGTGCAAACTGGCTGCTGCTTACCGGCCAGGCGCAGGAAAAGTGGGACGGCGCCGGTCTTTGCGCGCCATTTTATTCGCTCCTGTCCGATTTCACTCGGGCTGGCAAGTTACTCTACTGGAATCCGTGGTTAGCTGGTGGCTCACCCGATTTCGCTGTCGCCGGAGCCGGAACCTTTTCGCCCGACCTTCTACTAGCCGCGGCTATCACCGGTCCCGGCGCCCAAGCCTATGTTTACTACTGGCTGCTCCTTTGGTTAACAGGTGGATTTGGCATGCTTCTACTCGCGCGACATTTGCGCGCGCCCGCGTGGGGCGGCCTCATCATCGCGCTTGGTTTCATCTTTTCCGGTTACTACACCGGGCACGCTGAGCATAGTAGTGTCTTGTATGCCTACACCATCCTGCCATTTCTTATTTGGCGGCTCGATCTAGCAATAACTCAGCGCAAGCTACTAGCCGCACTGCAAGCGGGAGCGCTCTGGGGCATGTCAGGTCTGGGAGGTTATCCGGCGCTTACTTTCTTTACTGTGCCGCTAATAGTCGCCTGGGCTATCGGTCGCTATCTGCAGGCGGAGAAAGCTGAACGACCAGCGACCCTTACGTCTGCCAGCCTGAGCGTTGTTATCGTCGGTGTCGTAGGGGTAGCTATCTTTTCGCCGTCCTATATCAGCGCGGTTTATGAAGGTAAAGGTTACAGCGAACGGAGCGAGCCATTGCATCGGAATTATGCGCTGGAATCCAACGCGCTCGAGCCAGGCGCCCTGGCAACGCTAAGTAGTCCCGCCCTGGTTGCAATACCCTTGAAAGAGTTCTATGACGGCAAACGCAACCTTTGGTCGACTACTGATCTATCAAGTCTGAACCTTTATACAGGCGCGCTAACTCTATTACTTGCGCTAGTTGCCTTAACAGGCAAAGCCGACCGTCGTTGGCGTTGGTATCTTTGTGCTATCGCGCTGTTGGCTCTCGCCTCCGCCCTCTCCGCGACCTTGCCTTTGCGTGGCTGGATTTACGACCTACTTCCCCCTACGCGGTACTTCCGTCACTCCAGTATGCTGCGAGGTTATTGTCTATTTCTGCTTAGCATTCTCGGACTATTCGGCGCGCGCGATCTTACTACTGATGACAAAGCTCTCCGACGTCTGGTGGTGCTAGCTCCAATCCTGGCTTTCACTGCAGTTGCCGCTTTGGCTATTGTTCTTAGCAGCGCTGCGACTGATCATCCTGAGTATCTCCTGGCGGTAGCACATGCATTACTTGTTTGGGGCGGACTGCTTGTCTTTGCGTTCTTCCTTAAACGTCGCTCAGTCACACTTGCTTCGTTTGTTCCTGCTATCTTCATAACTCTGGCTGTTATCGACGGACTCGCCGCGATGCATTTCACGCAGCTAACGGTTTTCGATCGAGGCGCCCGAGAGCCGCTTCCCCTCCCAGCCGATTCTTCGGTGGCACTTGGCCCTGAAAAATTTGCACGGGCCGCAGGAGACTTAAGTGGCAATCCGAATTTCTACTTCAAGGTTCCTACTTTGCGCGGTTACGAGCCGTTTCGAAATCGTTTTCACGAATTGATCGCCTCTAATCCAGCCTTGCGGGCGATGGGTCTTGGTCGTGAGCGGATTTGGTTTGCCAGTGACGCGCCCGACGTCTCGCCTAATCCTGGACTTGCCGCCCATTTCGCCAGGCGTTGGAGCCAGGTGCAAGGACCGATCATCGTCCGCCATTCGCGCGAGAAAATGCTTCAGCCGTTACCTCCGAACAAAGCAGAGGTCGCCGCGATTGCGCAGGCCCCCGCGGCGATTCATGCCGATTTTCAAGTGCTCGACTATCAGCCGAACCGGCTGGTGCTTGAAACGAACTCGCCGAGCGATGGCTGGTTGCTAGTGAGCGATCGGTGGGCGCGTAGCTGGCATGCGACGGTCAATGGAATAGAGCAACCGATATCGGGCGCGAATTTTATCTTTCGCGCCGTGCCGGTAACGAAGGGAGCTAACCGCATCGATTTCTCCTACCGGCCAATCGGTATGCCATGGCTGGTCATGGGCAGCTGGTCCTTGCTCGGCATCATCATGGTCTTGTCGCTCGTTCGATTGCCGCTGAGAAGTTTTCGCCTAACGAGTGCTGAGTTAATCGCGCCGGATTTACTTCCAGCCGCGGAATGAGCTAAGCGGCACATTTTCGTAATGCATGACCGGCTGGGAAAGCGGCACGCGCACGCGCTCGAATTGCTCGGCATGCAGTTGTAAAAAAGAGGCGGTTTGTTCGCCCCAGGCGCGGTAGAAATCGCCGCTCATCCCGCCGGGCACGACTTCGAGCGGCTTCTGATTCGGCGCCAGAATCGGAACACTCCCGACCAACCAAACCGTGTGACCATTCCGCAACGTCTCTTCCATTTTTTGGAAGACCGGCGCGAGCGGGTTGGGCGCCCTCATTTGGGCGACGAGCTGATCCGCGCGATGCGTGCGCAGATCTGATAACGGCGGCACCGTTTCGATGGATGTCGTCCCGTGATAATAATGGTGGAGCGGGATGCCAAAGGGAAATGGGTTGGCGATGATGAAATCCGCCGGCGCGGCCAGTTCTTCCAAGCGCGCTGCCACCAGGTCCATGTTTGTTTGCCGCTGATGCAACGCGCGGGTCGCCGGAAAAAAAGTGATGCCGACGAAAGCGAGCGCGAAAAGGGCTCGCGCGAGAAGCGCGCGCGCCAGGATAATTTCGAAACAGAGGGCACTGAAAGCCATGAGCGTGATGTAATACCAGGGTTGCGTTTGATAACCGAGCACGCGCAGAAAGACGCCGTAACCCAGCACGCCGACAATCAGACTAAAGAAAGTAAAAACATCGCGATCCTCCATTTTCGCACGGCGAAACGCAGCCGTTGATACGATGACGGCGAGGAGAAAAAGTGCCGGCCAGACCCAGAGTAAGGCATGCACCGGTGAACCAAGCGTCTCCGAAAAGCGGCCCCACATGTGTGCAGGCGTAAACGGAACTTTCCAGACAAAATCCCATTGATGGACGCGCTGGATAATCGGCCAATACGGCAGAAGCGAGAGCGCTGCGATGGCGCCGATCGACAAGACGATAAGGACGAGCGCGAAATTTTTTCGTCGAAGCGCGACCGCCACCGCACCCAGGCAAACGGCAAAAATCAGAACGCTGTTATAATAAAGTGCCTGCACGCTCAGCAGCGCGCAGAGACCGGCGATCATCGCATTAACGACCGTGCAAGATTCGACCAGGCGCCAGAATGCGCCTAACGAGAGCAAGATGAAAAGAATCCCGATTCCATAACCACGAATGGAATCGCCGTAACGAATCATGTGCGCATTCCCGCCGATGAGTGCCAGCGCCACCAGCGGAAATCCAATGCGAAACGTGCGCGCGTTCAGCCAAAGCGCGGCGAGAATGCACAAGCCGATCACGACTCCGAAAATGCGCAGAGCGTGATCGCTCGCGCTCACACTTGCCACCGCGCGCAGGAGCAAAGGGAACAGTGCGGGAAAAGATTCAAAAGCGAGATTCGACCAGAGCTCGGAGAACGTCCGCATGGTCGCGATTTCCAGGCTGCCAATTTCATCGCGCCATAATCCACCCGCATGAAGGCCAAAAATGATGTGCAAGGATCCGCAGGCCAGCGTGACCACGATGGCGACGATGCCGGCGAAGCGGGAAACAGAATTTGGTCGCGCCGGCACGCGACTCACTAGATCAACTTGATCTTCGTGATCGCAAGCAAAAGCATTCGCAGGAGCAGCACCCCGTGCCGCCACCTTTTGATATTGGTGCGTCCGTAAGTGCGCTCGCGATACCGGATCGGCACGTCGGTAATTTTCAGCTGGAGGCGGCTGGCACCGAAGAGCAAATCGAAATCGCCGAACGGATCGAAGTCACCGAAATGCTCGCGATTGACCGCGATGCGTTCGTAATCTTTTTTGAAGAGCGCTTTTGTTCCGCAAAGCGTGTCCTTGATCGATTGACCGAGCGCCCAACTAAAGGCGAGACCGAAGAATTTGTTCGCGACGAAATTGCAGAAGCGCATCGCCTTGTCCTGCATTGGATACACCAGGCGGACGCCGTTGGCGAAATCGGCGCGACCAGAAACGAGCGCGCGATAGAACTTGGGCAATTCTTCTGGCGGCATGGTCAGATCGGCATCGAGGATCATCAATATCTCGTTGCTGGCGACGGCAAAACCTTCGCGGACGGCGTCGCCTTTGCCGGTTCCAGTTTGCCGTAGCGCTTTGATCTCAAGATCGGGGTAAGCCTCTTGCACACGTGCGATCTCAGCCCAGGTCTGATCGGTCGAATTTCCTTCCACGAAGATAATTTCCGCGCGCGGGCTGAGACGCGGTAATCGTAGGACCGCAGCTTCGATGTTTCCGGCTTCGTTGCGTGCCGGAATGATGACCGAAACCGATTTTTCGCCTAACGAGTGCTGGATCGGACGCGCCACCTGGAAAGTTGTTAGACCGAGTTGCGACAGAACCGGCGCGAGGTAGCGGTTGACGATTTTTTCGAAGCCAAAGCATGGCAATGGGAGAAGCAAACATCCCTGTTGCTTGATCACTTCCCAACCGGCCAAGCCGAGGATATTGCGCACGTCGGCCGAGCTGAGCCAATTGCAGGGCGGATGAGCGGCGCGCAAGCCGAGCCGGCTGCCTAACGACCACAATGGTCGCCATAGTCCGCTGTGAAAATTGAGAATCAGGCGGGTGCCGGCATGCGAAACCGCATGCAAACGCTCGAAGATTTGCTGCACGTCGGCGGCATAATTAAGCGTCTCGGAAATGATGATGACATCGAACTTGCGCTCCAATTCCAAATCTTCCGCAGCCCCAACGTAAAATTCGCCGTGCGGAATACGCGCTTGTGCGGCGGCGATTTGTTTCTCGGAAATATCAACGCCGACCAGATCGCGATTCGGCAAAAGCTCTAGCAAATGTCCACTCCCGCAGCCGATCTCAAGAACGCTCGCGTCAGGCGCAATGAGTTCGCGGTAATAATTCGCCAGTAATTTGCGATAGAAAAGACCGCCGCTCGTCGGCTCGGTCGGGGCTGAATCAAAAAAGGAACGGAGCGCCTCGAGCTGTTCTTCGAGCAAGGTCGGCCGCGGCGGCGCGGGCAAGACACGCAGCGGCTCGTCGTTAACGACAAGCGACAACGACGCCGACGGAGACGGCTGCGGGAGGGGCATGTCCTTTTTTGAGCAAGAGACGAGCCAGAGTCAATCGCGCCAGCCCTCGGCCACACTGAGCGCGAGCTTCTCATACTCCAGAACGTCCTCGTAACCGGAGAGGCGGTGGGGAATGCCGGACACTTTGGCCGCGTGCGTGCCGACAAACTGCCCGACATAGAGTTGCCAGGCCGCGTAATAACCGGAGCCGTGCGGCAGACCGTTTTCATCTCGATAAAAAGAACGAAGCACTGGCAGCGTGGCGTTGCTGTCGGGCATCTTTAATTCGCCGGCAATAAAGACGCGATGACCGGAGCGAAGCGCCTCCTCGATTTTCGCGAGGACCGGCAGATGCGCGTCGGGCGTCTTCATCTGCGCGATGATCAAATCGTAGGCGTGAAACCGGTGATCAGACACGAGGGGCACGGTGACGACTTCAGCCGGTCCGTGATAATAACGAAGGAAGGAAATGGCGCATTCCCAGCGCGGCAGCAAAACCACGTCGCCCTGTTTCGAAATTCCCTCCAGCCGCGCGGCGATGAGATCGGCGTTGGTGTGGCGATGTTTCATCTCGCTCCAGGCCGGTGGCGCAGCAAAACAAAGAAGACCGAGCGCGATTATGGGCCGCACAAGTTTCGTCTTCGGCCATGCTCCGAAAATAATGTCGAGCAGACAGGCCACGAAAACCGCGAGCGTGATGTAATACCAGGGCTGGGTGTAGTAACCGAGAAGATGCAGAAAACAGATGTAACCGACGAGACCGGTCAGCATCGTGACCGCGGCAAACAAGATCGGCGGCGACAATTTTTGCCTAACGAGTGCAAGAAGTAATCCAGCAAAAATTAGCGCGACCCACAACCAGGTTATCACGGTTAGCGGCGAGCCCACAACGGTACCGGCACGCTCCCAGAGCGCGACGAAGCCTGTCGGATGGTGAACGAGAAAGTTCCATTCCCTCATGCGCATCATCACCGGCAGGTAGATCAGAAGCGAAAGCGCCGCGATCAAGCCCAGACCGAAGATAAGCGCCACGGATTTCCAATCTCCACGCCCCGCGGCGACCACGGCCGCGCCGAGCGCAATAGCCAGGAGCAAAACGGAATTGAAATAGAGACAATGGACACTGAGCAGCGCGCAAAGGAGCGCGACGCCAATGCGTTTTCCGGAAGGGAATCCTTTCGTTTCCACCAGCCGCCAGAAACTGCGCAGGGTGAGCAGGATCAGCAGAATGCCCAGGCCATAAGCGCGAATTGAATCGCCGTAACGGATGATCATCGGATTCAACCCGACCAACGCGAGCGACAAGATGGGAAGTCGCACACCAAACGCGCGCGAGTTTAGCCAAAGCGCCGCGAGAATTCCTAACCCAACGAGAAAGCCGAGACCGCGCAAAGCGTCGTCGTTTTGTGCACCGAAAACCGCGGTCCAAATCCGGAGCACGGCGAAAAAAAGCGCGGGGAATGAATCGAATTGGAGGAAATGCCAGAACTCGGAAAACGTCGAAACGTTCGCGAGATTTACACTGTTCGTTTCATCGCGCCAGAGCGCGCCGGCGAGTAGCGCTAGGCGCAGATGCAGTGCGATCGCCGCGATTCCGACGAGCGCGACAACACACCGGTCGGCTGTTTTCGTCCACGAAAGGCGCATCAATTCCCAATCGATGCTTCACCGATCTGGAATGCGTGCGCGGCGTCCGCGTCGTAAGCCCAGGCACTGATGCGCCGCGTTCCGGCCGGAAGTTGTTCCGGTGCCCACGACTTAAGCCACCCACAACATCTGTAGGTCTCATCGCCGAGCACTTGACTCACGGCAGGCAAAGGCGAACCGACATCGGCGCGGGCAAAAAGAATCCATTCGCCGCGTTCGTTTTGATAGGCGAGGAGAACGCTGTCGGCGATTCGGTGTTGCCTCGGCAAAATCGCCCACCCGCCGGCCGCGAAATCACCATCGTCTTTTCGCCCGCTATTCGTTAGTTGCCCAAACGTTTCGCCGCCGGGATTGGCCGCGAGTGCGCTCATTTGGCGCGTGTGCAACAACGGCGGATGCAGATAGCCTAGTTGATCGAGCGTGCGCATCCGCGGATGAAAATTCGCGCTCGACCAATGCACGTAACTCTTCAGCCCCTCTGCTTCGTCGAGCACTTCGCTGAGAGTTAGCGCGGATTTGCCGAGCAGGCGTTTGTGTTGGAACCCGCTCCAATAATTCAGGCAATGGATACTCGCGAGCAGGAAGAGTAGGCCGAAGACGCTGGCGAAAATTGCGCAACTCAGACGCGCTGCGGAGATTTCTTTCACCGATTGAGAACGGGCCTGCCCGTCCTGCATAACGAGCGCTCCGAGAAAGAGCAGCGCCAGCGGAAGCATGATCGAGAAAGAAACGTAGCGCGGCGGCAGAGCAGCAGAAATTCCAAATCCGACCCGACCAATCGTGGTGAGCAGAGCATTGACCAAAGCGATTCCGCCTAACGAGACCCACGGCATGGCGCGTCCCAATAATTCTTTCTCGCTTCGCCAATGCCAGAGATAGCCGAGAAGCGCGAGCAGACTAACGAGTAATGCGCCGCCAGAAATTTGCGCGACGAGTGATTTATCAAACGCCGTGCCGGACGAGAACGGACTCCCGAGATACGTGAGGAAAAATTGGAGCGCGTCCAGTGGATGAGTCAAACCGTGTTGCTCGCTCGGATGTCCGTGGGGTTGAGCGAAGCCGCGAAAATAAAAATAAGTACTGGCGCAGGCAATCGAGATCCAAATTAGCCACCACCGAAGATTCCTCCCCGCGTTTGTTGGCTTGGGCGTAAAAGCGAGAACGGGCGCGACTAAAAGCCAGGAACTAAAACCGCTCGCGATCGAAAAGGTTGTGACCAGACAAAGAATCATCGTGCCGATAAAATCAACCGGGCGTGGCAGTGATGCCCCCAACCAAAGGGCGGTGATGGTCGCGGCCAACGGAAAAAGAAATCCGATTTGAAAACCCCAGATCAGGTTTTCCCACTGCAGCGGGGTGAAAAGCAGAATGTTGCTGGCCAGGATTAACCAGAAACAATTGCGCGAATCGCGCCAGCCACTCGCCTTCGCCATTTGGCGAATACTCAAGGCGCAGACGCATAGGAGCCCCCAGATGCTGAACATCTCCGCCCGCACATTCCAGTGCGTCAACCGCGCGGTGGCGAACATGATCAGTCGCGGGAAAAAGATTCGATGCTCGTTATGGAACGCAAAAAAATCCGAAAAACCTAACGTGCCGGCCTGCGCTTTTTCGAAAAGCTGGGCCATCCCATCCCATTGATCGCCCCAAGGCGTGTCCACTCCGTAGAGAAAAATTAGCCAGCCGATCAGAACTGCGGGCGTGGTCAGGAGCAAATAACGGCAGGCGACGAGAATAGAATCGCGCGCACGCGTCGTCGTCCTTTCGGGAAAACGACCCGTGTCCGCAAGAGGAGAAGCCGCGGCGATTGACACTGTAGAAGGCTGAGCAGCGGTTATGCCAGAGAGCGGCGCGAGAAGGCCGATTGTCTTTCACGCAATTTGCTAGATTCTTCGATCATGCTGCCTAACGACCGCCGCCCATTATTTTTCGCGCTGTGCGCGGTGCTGGCGGTCGGGATTTTCCTGCGCTTGCCTGCGAATCTTTTCGAGAAAAACGGGACGCTCCATTCGCTGGCCAGGTTGCATCCGAACCCCGGCTTCAGCGGCACCGGTTTCGACGAAAGTTTGTATCGCGGTTACGTCAACAGCGTCATTCGCGGAGGCCTAACGAGTTATCCCGACATCGTCGATCACT
>JALZAX010000031.1 GCA_030948055.1 Verrucomicrobiota bacterium
GCCGCGCCAGTTGCCCAAGTTCTTGTCCGTTCTGCAGGACGCTGCCGGGATTTTTTTGCGAAAGCGAAATCACCACCGCGTCATAGGGCGCGCGCAGGGTAAGCCGATTTTGTTCGGTATTTTCCAGGTCGCTTTTCAAGGCCGCCAGCCGGAACTTAATTTTCTCAATCTCAGCCAAATCCTGTCCACGTTGGCGCGCATGCTCCATATCCAGGCGCTGACGGTCCAGGGTGACCTGCTGCAAACTGCGCTGCGAGACGCTGTAGTCTTTTTCCGAGGCGGCGAGATCGAGGCGCATTCGTAAGAGCTCCACTTGGGAGATGCCGCCATTTTTCGAAAGCTTATCCATGCGGTCGACCAACTCGGCGTTGGTCTTGGAGTGACGTTCGCGAAATTCTACTTCGCTTTTCGACTGCGCGATTTCGGCTTCCTTGATTTCCATCTGCGCGGCAAAAGCGGACTCCGTCTTTTTTAAACTTTCTTCGCGCGTCCGAAGATCCTCCGCCAGCGTCAGATTCTGGGTATCGCGATTGCGGATTTCATCCGATTGCAAAACGAACAACTCTTGCCCTTGCTTAACCGCGTCGCCTTCGCTGACCGAAACCTTGTGCAAAATCGCGAGATACGGCGATTGAATCGGATCGGCACCTTCAAGCGGCACAAGCACAAACGGCGCTGTTACATTTTCCGGTAGGTGAACCAGGCAGGCAGCGAGAAGCCCAACGGCAAAAAATGCGATCAAGAGCCACCCGCTCGCCCGCATGATCCATGCAGGCGGGTCTTGTGGCAGCATTTCCGATTCTGTTTCGAATGAACCGCGAACAGCCTGGGTTGCCATAAATTGATCAGATTCCGAGCTGCTGACTCGAGAGGTAAAAATACAAGCCGCGCTGAGCCATGAGTTGATCGTGATTGCCCGTTTCCGCGACCATTCCTTTCTCCAAAACGACGATCGTATCCGCTTCGCGAATCGTGCTCAGCCGATGCGCGATCACGATCGACGTCCGACCCGCCATCAAACGGCCGAGATTATCCTGAATGGCGCGCTCCGATTCCGTATCGAGCGCGCTCGTCGCCTCGTCGAAAATCAAAACCGGCGGGTTGTTGTAAATCGCGCGGGCGATGGCGATGCGTTGTTTTTGTCCGCCCGAAAGGGAAAGACCAGATTCGCCGATCTTTGTTTCGTAACCCATCGGCAAACGCATAATGAAATCGTGCGCCGCGGCGGTCTGCGCCGCCGTCAAAACACGATCGAGGTCCGGCTCTGCATCACCGAATGCGATGTTGCGCGCGATCGTTTCGTTAAAAATGTGATTTTCCTGCAATACCATGCCGATGTGCCGGCGAACATCGCGATAGTTGAGCGATTTCAGGTCAACGTGATCGAACATGATCGTGCCTTCCGTGGGTTCGAGCAGACCGGCGATTAGTTTTATCAACGTCGTCTTGCCGCAGCCGCTTCGTCCGACTAACGCGACCATTCTGCCCGGCCCGAGATCAAGCGTGATGTCGCTCAAAATGTTCGGTGCTTCCGGTCCGCCGTACTTGAAGCTGACCTTCTTCAATTCGATGCGGCCTTCGAGACTGTGCACCGGCGCGAGGCGCGAACGATCGCGGCCCTGCTCAGGATCTTGTTCGAAGATATCGTTCAGGCGGTTCAGCAACACCGAGGCGAACTGCATGTTGTCCCAGACGCCGAGGGTGCGCAGGATCCCGCCATACGCGAGCGCGGTCAGCGAACTGAAGGCGACGAATCCGCCGACGCTGAGCGACCCATTCATCACCTGGTTCGCCCCCACCCAAAGGAAGATGGCGGTCGATAACATTCCGATTGTTTGCAGCACGCTGTCATACGACATGACAATGAAGCTGCTGCGGAAAATCTTCTGCGAAACGGCCAGAAATTCGTTCAGCATCGTGTCGCGGAAGACGGATTCCGCTGCCGCCGCCTTGACCGCTTCGATCCCTTTGATCGCGTCGATCTGATGTGAGCTGTATTTACCCTGGCTCTCTTCCACGCTGGCAAAAAGTGGCCGCAAGACCTTGAAAGAAAAATACATCAACCCGGCGTAGAGCGGCGTCGTGCAAAGAAACGCGAACATCAGCGACGAGCTGTAGAGCGTCATCAAACAAAGCGAACCGGCCAGGGTGACCAGCGCCAGCAGCGCGCCGATGCCCTGGCCGACAGCGAATTGCCGCACCTGGCGCGCGCCGTCGAGTCGGCGTTGAATGTCGCCGGTGCGTCGGCTGGTAAAATAAGTCATCGGCAACGAAAGTAATTGCCGGCTAAGAAAATCGAGAATGGACGTGTCGAGTCGCACCGCGGCGAACGCCAGTAAATATTGTTGAATCAAATTCGACGCCTGGACGAAGAAAAGCGCGATCCCCATTCCCAGGAGAATTACTTTCAGCAGCCCGATATCGTGTTCGACGATGACCTTATCGACCACCATCTGCGTGAAGATGGGGAAGAGCATTTGCAAAAACGTCACTGCAATCGCGAGCAGCAACACTTGCAGGAGAGTTTTGCGGTGTTGTTTGAAGAAGGGCAGCACCCAGGCCAGCGACGGTTTGCTCTCCGGCGCCTGTTCGAACGCGACGGTGTAATCAAAGAGAGCCGCGTAGCCCGACCAATTCATCTCGAATTCCTTACGCGGAATTTTTCGGATCCCGCGCGCCGGATCGGCCACACGCACGAACTTGTCGTTCACATCGAAGAGCACCATCCAGTGGTTGCCTTCCCAATGAATGATCGCGGGCAAAGGCATGGCCGGCAGATTTCGCAGCGAAATTTTTAGAGCGCGCGCGGCCAGGCCGAGTTCGGTGGCCGCGCGACACATCGCTTTCAAGCTCGTGCCGTCAGTCGAAGTGTGACAGAGCTGGCGAATTCTCGTCAGGCTGACTTTGCGTCCGAAATGACGGCAGATCATCCCAAGGCTGGCCGCGCCGCAATCCATCTCGTCGATCTGCGCGACATGCTCGAATTTGCGGATGCGCCGTGACCGTTTCTTGAAGAGACCTTGCTCGTCGGCAAACGGATCGGCGCTGTCGGCTGGCGGCGGTGGTTCGTCGATCGCGACCTTGTTGTGCGCGCGTACTTCGGCGGGCAAAGTTTCTTCGCTGAAATCGAGCGGAACGCGCGCTTCAGTTTTCGCCTGGTATTGTGCGAGCCTCTCATCGAGCAGTTTGCTGAAATCCGGAAATTCCTTTTTCAGCTCTTGCACGGACTCCGGCGCGAGCGTGAGCAAGCGGCAATCGGAAAACGCTTCGACCGACGCGGCGCGGGGCGAACCGTTCAGAATCGAGAGCTCGCCGAAAAAATCGCCGTCGCGATAGAAGGCGAGATTCGTCTCGCGCCCATTGTTTCCAGCAAAAGCGCGCGCGCGTCCCTTCTCCAGGATGAACATCGGCCCGGCGGCATCGCCCTGTCGGATAATGAGGTCCCCTTTCGCGACTTCGACGGGCGAAAGTTTTTCGACCACACTGCGCAGAACGGGCGTGGGCAGGCGGCCGAAGTTGCTGAATTCGTAGAGAAAGCCCTGCAGCGAACGGTGGCGTTTGATCAGCTCCACCTCTTGTTTGATCTCCGGCACTTCCTCCGAGAGCGCGAGAAAATCGGAGCGATTCAACTTCAGGACCGTGACCGCCGTGCTGCAACGCACCATGGCATTGCGCGTGCCGCCTTCCCCCAGCGCAGCTTCGCCGAAGACATCGCCCGGACGCAAAGTTGCCAGCGCGATCTCCATTCCGTTCTGGTCGGTCTTGATCGCGCGAGCGCGGCCCGAAAGCAGAACGTAAAACGAATCGGCGGGATCGTTTTGATGCACGATCACATCGCCGAATTCAAAATTCTCTTCTTTCAACAACGGGCGCAGCCGACCGAAATATTGCTCGGGCAAAAACCGAAACAGCGAAGTGCGCTGCAGAATTTCTTCGTCCTGCGTTCTCATTCGGCGCCGTTATTCGGAGGAATACGCCACTGTATCTTGCCGGACGCGAGGTCGGCAAAATGGCGGGATAAAATTCTTTGATCGACGCGCTCACGCACTGCCACGTCGTCCAGTTTCGGTTCGTTTTTTTGCAAGAGGCGCGTCAGGACGAAACCGTCATCGCGCGCAGTCGGTTCGAGCAAACTACCAGGCGTGAGACTGAGAAATCGTTGCTGCATATCGTCGGGAATATTTTCCAGCAACAGTTCCATGCGACGATATGGATAGCGACCTTCGCGCGCCACTTCTTCCATCGACATTCCATCGTCGCGCACGCACATGAAAGCTTCGCTGGCGGCGTCGTGCGATTCCAGCTCGATCAGCTCAACCGCGAAACGCGTCAGCGGCAATCGCACTGCGCCCAGTTCACGCTCGCGCGCTTCTTTGGTCAGGCGTTTTTCGCAGTGACTGCGGTAGGCAGCTTCCAAATCCTCTAAACCTTCGTCGTCGGAGGCCGCGACCCGCCAGGCAAAACGTTCCGCCATTCGCGCGAGTTCCCCAGACAAAACCAGATCCACCACGAAAAGATTGCGCTCCTCTTTGTCTGCATCTTCAAAAAGAGTTGCGGGCGCTTCGCTTCGTCCGGCGTAAATTTTCCCCCATTCGATCCGGGCAAAATATTCGCTGAAATCCGACAGACTCAGTCCACGCGCCTCCAACCAGGCTTCTGTCTCTTCCGCCGTGATCAAGTCGTAATTGTAACGAAAGGCGATGGCCGCCTCGTCGATCGCCGAGCTATCCAGCTCACTGTCGGATTCCTCACCACGCTTTGCCGCTTCCTTCCGCCGAAGAAATTCCTGCCAGAGCGGCGCGACCTCGCCCCGAAAATGCGCGGCCTCGATCACATCGCGCACGGTATAATCCCGCGACCCGCGAGAAAAAACGGGACGGCTCTCTTTTAATACTGGCACCGAACTTGCCATGAGGTGCGCTTATAATAGAAAGAACAGAATAAGTCGAGACACCATCTCCCTAGCCGTCAATGCGCGAACGGTTTGGAAAAACGGCCAGATTTTTTCGGACGTCTACTCTTTCGCGCCCAGGTCGCCGGCGTAGCGCATTTCATTCGTCATTACGAACCCGAGGCGCTCGTAAAGTTTTCGGCCTTCCTCGGAGGCGTGAAGAATCAAGCGATCCAACCGCTCGGTATGCGCCCAGGCAATAATTTGGCGCATGAGCGCCTGGCCGACTCCGCGACGACGCCATTTCGGCTCGGTGAAAACGTTAATGACGATGGCCTGTCGACCTTGAGCGATGGACACCTCGCCATTCGCGTTTTTAATTGGGTGAGGTGAAACGCGCCGCACTTGAACTCCCGCACCGCCGATGACCTCGCCCACGGTAGTCGCCAGCCAACCAACATATTCTCCGTTGCGAAATCCGTTGATGAGCCATGTTTCAGCACGGGCGCGAAATTCTTCGTAAAGGACAGGTGGAACTTGGCCCATGTCACGAAACATTCCGGCGCGATGCGATGCGATAATTCCGGCGTCAGCCACTGTGGCGCGACGGATTACGAACTCGTTCACGACAACATTCGATCAATCGCCGCCTCGCAATGTAGACGCGTCGTATTGAGAAATGGAATTCCGTGGTGAGCTTCGTCGCGCAAGATGAGTGGCAGTTCTGTCCCACCCAAAACAACGGCATCGATCTGCGCATTTTCTTTCAAGCGATCGACGATTGCGAGCAAGCGCGCGCGGGTTTCCGGCAGGAAAACGCCATTAATCAATTCGTTCATGTATTTGTCGTGAATGAATTCTTGCTCGGACGATTCAGGGACGATCACTTCAATTCCGACGCGCGAAAAAACGTCCTGATAAAAATGCGCTCGCATCGTGAAACCCGCGCCGAATAGACCGATGCGTTTGAGGCCGCGCCGTTTCGCTTCGACCGCCGTCACTTCCACGATGCTGATCAGCGGAATCAGGGAAACGCGTTGCAAATCGTCGAAGACCAGATGGGGCGTATTTGAGGCTAGCAACGCGAAATCCGCGCCGGCCCGGTGAAGTTTCTGTATTTCCGGCGACAAGAATTGGACCAGGCCTGACAAGTCGTTGGCTTCCACCAAACCAATCTGCCGCTGCAAATTGATGCTGTTGATGAGGAGCGGCGGATAGCCGGCGGTTGGTTGACGTTTCCGGAAAATTTCGATGAGCGTGCGGTAATAATCGATGGTCGATTCCGGGCCGACCCCGCCGATGATGCCGAGATTTTCATGTCGCAGGCGCATCGATTTGGAAAACGATGTTGTCGCGCTCCGACGCGTTTAAGCGCGTTCCCACGCGCACACCGCCGATTTTTTCCATGGCTTTTTGCGACCGCCAATTCTCCGGGCCGACCAGAAAGACGACGTGCCGCACGAGTTGAAAAGCGTGGCGCAATAAGAGGTCTTTAATTTCGCGGTTATAAACTCCGCCCCAGTAAGACCGGGCGAGAAAGGTGAAACCAATTTCGATTTCACTTTTCTGTTCGTCGTAACCCAGGAAGCGGGTCGATCCGATGACGCGATCGTCTTCGGCATCGAGAACGACAAAGGCGCCGCCCGATTCCATCGCGCCGCGAAAATATTCGCGGAAAACCTTTTCCTGGTAACGATCGGGCACCGGATGTTGTTTCCAAATGAGCGGATCCGCCGCGACCGCGAAGAGCGCATCCCAATCTTCTTCGCGCAAAGGTCGCAACCACAAAAGTTCACCACGCAAAGTAGGTTGAAGATCAAATGGCATAGAATTTTAGAGCAGCAATTGCAGGTAGGTGACGTCCAGCCAGCGGTCGAACTTCCGTCCGATCTCACGAAATGTTCCGACGCGAACGAAGCCTAACGACTCGTGCAAGGCGATGCTCGCCGTCGATTCCGTGCAACACCCGGCCACCAGCACGTGATGCCCAACCTGTCGTGCGCGCCCGACTAAATCCAAAAGAAGCGCCCGTCCAATTCCGTGCCGATGAAAATCGGGATGCAGATAAACCGAAACATCCGCGCTATGACGATAACCGCCGCGCGGATTGTGTGGTGAGAGAGCGCCCCAGCCGATCAGTTTACCGTCGCTTTCCGCAGCGACTGCGGGATGTTTTTCTGACCGCTGCTCGAACCAGGCGATGCGGTCGGCCAGCGTCTGCGCTTCAGTGATGAAAGTCGAAGTGGTGTTGGCAATGTAATGATTGAGCAACTCCGTGATGGCCGGCGAGTCATCTTTGTTGGCTAGTCGGAGCGAGAAGATCATCGATCGAATCTAATACTTGGTGACGTCTCTGCCCGTGGCAACGCCGGGCAAATTTCGATTTGTGCCATGACTAATCCTCTCGCCGACAGCTGGAACAATACAGATTCAGCTAGCTATATTTTGAAGCAGTACAGTTTGATTAGACCCACTTCTGTATGACATACTGCTTTCATGGTCGCTTCTCGAATCCCCCGTAGTCGCCCGGAACCGCTTTACGCGCGCATTGCCGCCAACGTCGGTGAGCTAATCGCCGGCGGCGTCTTGCGGACTGGTGATCGCATTCCCTCAGTGCGCCGGGCGAGCCGGCAACATCGCGTCAGCATGGCGACCGCTGTGCAGGCCTACCTTGAATTAGAGAATCGCGGTTTGATTGAAGCGCGTCCTAAGTCTGGTTTTTTTGTGCGCCAGCGTCCGCAGCAACTGCTGGAGGAGCCGCAAACTTCGCGACCCGCGCCCGGCGCGTCCGTTCACGACTCGCCCACGCTGATTTCGCGTCTCTTCGGCGCCACTATGATGCGCGACGTCGTTCAGCTCGGCTCGGGGATTCCCAGCGCCAAGCTGCTGCCGGCGCAAAAACTCAATCGCATTCTCGCCTCGACCGCGCGCCGTCTCGGTCCGGCTGCGCTCGAACTCGATATGCCGCCTGGTTGTTTACCATTGCGCCGCGCGCTCGCCCGGCGCGCCCTCGATTGGGGTGCAAAAATATCGCCGGACGAAATTATCACCACCTGCGGTTGCATGGAGGCGCTGGTTCTCGGCTTGCGCGCGACGACCAAACCGGGCGACACCGTAGCCGTCGAATCACCGACTTATTTCGGGATTGTGCAGCTCATCGCACAGCTCGGACTAAAGGCGCTCGATATTCCGACTCATCCGCGTTCGGGGCTGGACCTCGATGCGCTCGAACGCGCCCTGCGAACGCGTCGTGTAAGCGCATGTCTGGTGGTGCCGAACTTTAACAACCCGCTGGGTAGTCTCATGCCCGAAAGCGCGAAGGAGCGCCTCGTAAACATTCTCGCGCGGCGAGAGATTCCGCTGATCGAAGATGATCTTTACGGCGATCTGCATTTCGGCGCGGAACGTCCGCACGTCGCGCAGGCACACGACCGCAAAGGGCTCGTGCTTTTATGCGGATCCTTTTCGAAATCGGTCGCGCCGGGTTATCGCGTTGGCTGGTTAATGCCCGGCCGATTTTTCGAGAAGGTCAAAGATTTAAAATGCACAAGTACGGTCGCGACTGCGACGCTGCCGCAATTCGCGCTCGCCGATTACATGACGAACGGCGGTTACGAGCATCATCTGCGCGGATTGCGCCGCGCCTTGCAGCGACAAATGGAACAACTCAGTCAGGCGGTGGCGGAATCGTTCCCGCGCGAAACGAAAATGACGCGGCCCAATGGAGGAATTGTTTTGTGGGTGGAATTGCCCAAGGGCGTGGATGCGCTTCGTCTCCATGCCAAAGCGCTCGCGGAAAAAATCAGTCTCGCGCCGGGGCCAATGTTTTCCGCGCGGCAGAACTTCAAGAATTTTATTCGCCTTAGCTTCGGGGAAGAGTGGTCGCCGAAGATCGAGCGAGCTATCGGCGTGCTCGCTTATCTGGTGAAGCAGATGCGCTAGGTAATAGGACTGACCTTGCGTCGCCGATAACAAACGGAGGCGACGCAGCCAGACCCCATTAATACAAGCGACATTGTGGAGCTTTCGGGAACCGCGAGGACGCTCACGTCATCGAGCCGAAAGAAATCGTCGTTATCCTGATAGACGAAACTGATCGTAGATAAAGGACCGGTGGCCGCGATGTCGAACGAGTAGTGGCCGTTAGTGTAGGACTGAATGCCGACGTTACTCAGCGACAAGACGGGTGTGCCGTTCCAAGAGACATTAAAAGAATTGCCGAGAGCGGGAGTGACGTCGTGCGCCAGCCAGAAGGAAAACTGGTAAGTCGTGCCCGGCGTCGTGCTGATAGTTTGACTCATCGAATCAGGACCGGGATCGCCGGCCAGGTTCGCGTATTGACTGCCGCTATGAGCAAAATTCGAATCCCTCCCGATGTTTTGAGCAATGGGGAAGGAGAGATCGCTGAGCGTCCAACCGCTGAAATCGGTGGTAGTAGTGCCGAGTTCAAAACCACCGTTCGTAACGAGTTCCTGCGCCTGCGCCCGCGCGTGCAGCGCAAGTGCGAGCGCTACGATGGAGAAGGACCGGGTGAGAATTGATCTTTTCATAGGAATTGTGTGCAAATTACGCCTCGGATTAAATGCAGTTTTCGCGCCAACGCCAGTGGTATTTTCGGCGCAGCGAACCTTGACACTGTCCTCACCACGAAATTACCAATCGTCAAATGAGCCAGCGCGCCGACAGCCGCAACGAACTCGACACCATGGTGGTAAATGTCGAGCTCACGCTTAGCTCGATCATTCAAGGCGTGGCGCTTTCCTTCCTGGCTGAGAATGCGAAAGATGTTTTGACCGCCGGTCACGCAGCCGCCTGGCCCTACGTCATCGCTGGCTTGCTAATCATCCTGTTGTTTTGGGTGCGCTCGTTGGTTCACACTCTTACCCTTATGCGCTGGCCGCTGGAGCTGGGTCACAACTGCCTCTACATCGGCGCCGCGCTGGTGGAAGTGCTGGGCTTTACTTGCCTAACAAGTCCTTTTCGATGGTTCGCGCTCGCTGCACTTTTCGCCTTCTGCGTCTGGCTTATTTTTCTTTATGACCTGAAAATGATCCGGATGCGCCTGGCAGATTCTTCCACTGCCAGCAGTCGTCGTCTTTACGAGGAAGTTTTACGCGACCAGCAGCTCAATATTCGCTTCGTCATTCCAGCCATATTTGTTTTCGAATTATCCGCCGCCTTGCTTATCCGGACGAACCCGGATTTTTTCCTCGCGCGCAATGGTCACCTCCTGCTCATCGCGAGTGCGGTTCTGGGGCTTTTGATTTATCTTGGGCTCATCATCCGTTCTTTTATCCATATGACCCCGTTGATCGCGGAGACCCGCGCAGACTGGCGGAGTGAATCGCAGACACCTGCATGAAGACTCTCACTTCTTCGCGTCGCGTAACGGGTGCTGTTCCGACCATCGACCAGATCATGGTCGAAGAACGGGCGGCCGCTTTTGCCAAACGCAGCATCAAAACTTCCGCCAAGATCGAGGGACTGAAGCTTGCCATTTCGATGATGGATCTGACTACCCTGGAAGGAAAGGACACGCCGGGCAAGATCGCTTTCCTTTGCCGCAAAGCGATGCAACCGCTCGACGCACGCTATGATGTTCCGCCCTGCGCCGCAGTGTGCGTTTATCCGAATCTCGTCCGCGTCGCGAAGGAATTTCTGGGCGATTCCGGCGTAAAAGTCGCGTCGGTCGCAACCGCATTTCCCACTGGCCTGATGCCTTTGCGTTTGAAATTGGAAGAGGTACGCAGCGCGGCGCGCGACGGTGCTGATGAGATCGACATGGTGATCGACCGCGGCGTTTTTCTTGCCGGTAATCACACGCGCATCGCCGACGAAATCGCCGCAACCAAAGAAGCCTGCGGCGCCGCGCACCTGAAAGTGATTCTCGAAACCGGCGAGCTGCAGACTTACGACAATGTGCGAATCGCGAGCGAAATCGCGATGAACAACGGCGCCGATTTCATTAAGACTTCGACCGGCAAAATCTCTCCGGCTGCGACCATGCCAGTCACATTGGTCATGCTTGAAGCGATCCGCGATTTTTTCTACGCCACCGGCATTCGTATCGGCATGAAACCGGCCGGCGGTATCCGCACGGCCAAGCAAGCGCTCGCCTATCTGGTGATGGTGAAGGAAACACTCGGAGACGATTGGTTAACGAACGATCTCTTCCGCTTCGGTGCCAGCACGCTCGTCAATGATGTGCTCATGCAAATCGTCAAGACGATCGACGGTAATTATCAAAGCAGCGACTACTTCTCGCTCCCTTAGACGTTTCGGTGGCGCCCGATTATTCGTCGGGTGGCTCCGCAGGCAAGACCGGAAGATCGTCGACGCTGGACTCGCGTTGACCGCGACGTGTGCGTCGCGGCGACTGCTCTTCACGGGTCACGGAACGCGAAGGCGCAGCGTAGACTTTTTCGGAAGAAGGTAATCCGAAGATGAGAGTTCCGTCCGGCGCGGTGCCAAGATATTGCGCGCGCACCGAGCCGCGCGGCAAGCGCGGCGAATCATTTGCCGGGACCCGCACGCGTTTGTTATTGGAACGCTTTTCGGATTTCACGACCGCCGGCTTTTCTTCCGGAGGCGAAACGCGGGTCAAAGTTTGTTTGCGTGAGGGCAGCGCCTCCTCTGCAGGCGTCACTGCAGGTGCCGTCTGCGCAAGCGCAGTTTGCGTCGGCAACGAAGCAGCCGAAGTGGCGGGGCCTTCGGATGGCGGCGCCGGTTCAGGAGCGTTATTCATTACGACCTGCGCCGGCGATTCCTCCGTCGGCGGGGGAGAAGATGACGCCACCCGCGCTGACTGTTGCGAACTTTCCGCTGCTGTCGTTTGTGTTTCCGTTTGCTCGTCGCTCGACTCGCTTACGGCTGAGGAAAGAACCGGCGGTTCTGTCCCCGGTGGTGTGGTGATGATGTTGCTATCTGCCTGCGCGATCCCCGCAGATGCTTCGGCTGGCGCGGTCACGTTCTTGGCAACCGCGGCCGCAGATTTTTCCGAGACACCAATCGGCACACCGATCGCCTGCCGTTGTCGGGAGTGTCGAGCTAAGGCGACTGCGCTAACTGTCGCTAAGCCCATTAAGGCCGCGGCAAGTGCGAGCGGCTTCCAAGGGAGCGGGCGCCGCGGCGCTTTCAGAGGAACCGGCGCGGCGGCTTCAGATGCGAGGGGCAGGCCAAACTTACTCGCAACCGCATCGCGTCGATCCAGCTGAGCAAGACAATCGCGAATCTGCGCCTGAAGAGCGAGGGGATCGGCCGGACGTTCCATTGGTTCGGCCGCGAGCATATGCGCGAGCAAGCGCCGCACTGCTGTCGGGATTCTATGTGCCTGCTCGACTGCGGCTGCGCCACCAACCGGCGCCGCGCCCGTGAGGAAGAACCAGAGGGTGGCGCCTAACGAGTACATTTGCGATCGGAAGTCGACCGAACCGGTCTGCAGTTGTTCTGGGCTGGCGAAATTAATCGGGTCGGATGATTCTGGATTAGGATTTTCCGGCGGGGTCAGGTCGGGCGCGACTCCGACAAAGTTCAGCACCTTGATTAGTGGCCATTCGCCGTCTGGCGTCTGGCCGGGCACAAGCATCACGTTCCTCGGATTAATGGCGTGATGAACGATGCCGTGGAAGGTGCCGACACTGGAAGCGTTCACCATCTGTTGCGCAATCCGCAGGACTGCGCCGACCGGCATCGGCCCGTGCGCCTTGATCCATTCATCCGCGGTGACGCCATCAAAATATTCCGTCACGTAAATGATCTGGCCGTCGTCGAATCCGAAATCGTGCAGGACAGGAATGTTAATGTCCTGGATCTGCTGTGCGCCTTTCGCTTCGGCTTCGAGTTGCTCGCGCACCACGCTGCGCAGGGTCGTCACCGATACTACCTGCAGCGCGACATCCTTGTGTTCGATCGTGTCTTGAGCTTTGAAAGTCGCTTCGCTAGCGCTGCGCCGAATGACCACGGGCAGGCCGATCGGATCGACGTAGAGACGATAGCGTTCAAGGTA
>JALZAX010000310.1 GCA_030948055.1 Verrucomicrobiota bacterium
CATTTGCGGCCATCGTTATCGGACATGGAGGACGCGATCATAAGCCGAATCACCATAGTGAAAGACCGGCCAGACCGAAATTGTGCTGACAAAAACGATGGCCAGCGCGGTCACGCGGGCGGCGCGCGCGCGGGAAATCAGAGCGATGATTAGCCCGAACAGACCGAGGCCCAGTCCGTAAACCGGCAGCGGATTGAGCAGGACGTGAACGTACTCCGGGTTGCGGAGATGCTCCAGCATTCGTTAGGCGAACTACTTCTGCACGACCGCGTTTTCGATCATGTTGATCCCGTCGCGCGAAACCACTTTGCCTTCGACGGTAATTTTCTTCGCCGCGTATTGTGCCAGCTCTTTGTTCAGGGGCATGTGTTCGCCGATAAGGACGTAGGTCTTGCCGTCGTCCGTTTTCAATCCCACGGGCAGGCCACTCTCGATACATTTCTTCGCGCAGTCTGCATGCTTTTCGCCGGCGGCCTGGTGATCGATGTAGCAGGCGAGATCGACAACTTCGCCGGTGATTTTCTGCGTTTCACCGGTGGCAAGGTGTTCCTTGTCGTGGGCGAACAAGGGGGTCGCGGAAAAGATGATGGCCGCGAGAATCGTCAGGATTGTTTTGTTGTTCTTTTTCATTTTGGTTTTCTAATCGCGCCGCAGGTGGGCATTGCTTGGCCGGCATAGGGATTGGAGATTGTGCCCGCCGGTTGGACCCAATCTTTCTGAAGCATTGGACAATTCACGATGTAGTAACCGCTCTGTCCGGCAGCGAGCTTGATCGCATGGTCGCTGAGTTTGGAAAACTCCGTTCGCGCAGTCGCGATCTTATCGCTCGTGCTCAGCGTGGAGCCTTCTTCTCCTAAATCACTGGCGGCTTTTTTCGCGTTCTCCAGGTTGTCGTTCGCCAGCGCCGCCCGGACCTTTTCGTATTTGGCGAGAAACTCCTTGTCCTCGGCCGAGAGGTCGGTGGCGCGACTCGTTAGGCAGAAAGCGACCATGCCAATCGTCAGGAATGCGTTTATCATCCTCATGCGCAAACATCGGCCCGATCGGCGTTTCCTCCACGAAATTTTACAGCGCCCGTCGCGATGTTAGCTTTGGCTGCCGAAAGAAACATCATGGAACAAAACCCGCCTTTCCCGTCCCCGGAAGAATTGAGATCGAAGCTGTCCGATTTCATGAAGACGAACTTCGGCGACAAAGTTTCCTTCGCGACCTTTACCCAGCCGGACATGGCCGCCACCGAGAGTGAGGAAAAGCCGCCGAAGAAAGACGACGACGAATTTTCCTTTCAATTTCTGCCGCGCGATATCAAGGCGCATCTCGATCGGTTCGTCATCAAACAGGATGAAGCGAAAAAGGTTTTATCGATCGCGGTCTGCGATCACTACAACCACGTCAATTACGTACGCCGTCTCGAAAAAGAAGATGCCAAGCGCGCGGAGGAAACGGAATACGCCAAGCAGAATGTTATTCTCGTTGGGCCGACCGGTGTAGGAAAAACGTATCTGATCAAACACATCGCCGATCTGATCAAGGTTCCTTTTGTCAAAGCGGACGCGACGAAATTTAGCGAAACCGGTTACGTCGGCGGCGACGTGGAAGATCTGGTGCGCGAACTGGTGCACAAAGCCGATGGCGATGTTGGCCTGGCGCAGTTCGGCATCATTTATATCGACGAGATCGACAAGATCGCCGGCGCACAAAATCTTTCCGGTCGCGATGTCAGCGGACGCGGCGTGCAAACAACGCTCTTGAAGTTAATGGAAGAAACCGAAGTGCCAGTGCGCAGCGCGAACGATATTCAATCGCAACTGCAAGCGGCGTTTGAATTTCAGCGGAAGGGCAAATCGAAACGCGAGACGATTAGCACGCAGCATATTCTGTTTGTGGTCAGCGGTGCGTTCGAGCGATTGAAGCAGCAGGTCTCGCGGCGGATGGCGCAGGCGCAGATTGGGTTCAATGCCGGGCCGCGGCCGGTGATGGACAACGAACTGTTTCAGCACGTCATGACGCAGGATTTCATCGAGTACGGATTCGAGCCCGAATTCATCGGACGCCTGCCGGTGCGCGTGGTCTGCGAGGAATTGAGCGCGGATGATCTCTACAAGATCATGAAGTTTTCCGAGGGCAGCATCTTGCGCCAATACGAACGCGCTTTTCGCGCCTACGGAATCGAGATCAGTTTCGAGGACGAAGCTTTGCGCATCATGGCGGAAGAAGCGGCCAAGGAAAAAACCGGCGCACGCGGTTTGCTCACGGTCTGGGAAAAATTGTTCCGCGATTACAAATATCATCTCGCCGGTTCGACGTTGACCCAGTTGCGCGTTTCCACGGAACTGGTGCGCGAACCGCGGCGCGTGCTCGAGCGCCTGATGGCGGAAGATCACAAACAGGAAGAAGCCGCGCTCGTGCAAAGCGCGCGCGCCTTCGCCGAACAATTCAAACGCGATCATGGTTCGGAGATTATTTTTGAGGACGGCGCCTTGCAGCGTTTGGTCGAACGCGCGCAGGCCGAGCGCATGACGATGGCGGAACTTTGTGCGCACCTCTTCAAGGATTACCAATTCGGTTTGAGTCTGGTGCAAAAAAATACCGGGCGGAACAGCGTAATCCTGCCGCGCAAGGCGATCGATGCGCCGGATAAATTCCTGAGCGAGCTGGTGGTGCAGTCGCACTATCCTCTTGCGCCTAACGAGAATCATTGAGAGCAGTGCAGCCGTGAAACGCTCTTCCATCGCGGCGCTAATCGTCGGCGCGCTCGTCAGCGCGATCGTCATCGTGCTTTGCGCGACGCACGTCTTGCAGCCTTTGGAGAATGCGTTCGCCAAATTCCTGGCGGCGCAGCCGATGGTCATCATGAGCAGAAAAGCGATGGTCTTTCAATATGCGCTCGTCGTCCTGCTCGCGCTGACCGTGGCGTGGTTGATTCTAAACAGTTCGCGCCGCAAGAAACTCGGATTGCCGCTGGCGATTTTCGCGGTTGAGATCATTGCCATCGCCTGGGTCATGCGGTTGTATGAAACTTTTTTTCAGCCGCTACCTTCCCTGCTCGCGGTCGGTTTGAGTTTCGCGGCGGCGAACGGTTATGCATCGTTCGTTGGCGGCAGCCGATCGTCGGTCGCTCGGCGATTTTTTCACGAACGACTTTCCGATGAGCAACTCGAGCGTCTCACTTCCGGTGAGTTGACTTTCGATCCCGCGCCGAAAACCTACGAGGCGACCGCGGTCGTTTGTGATATCGCTAACAAGCACGACCTGGCTGACGAAAGCGAGCCGGCTGAACTCGCCGCCATCACCGAGAAATTTATTCGCCACGCGACGGACTCATTCCTAAAAGCCGGCGCGTATATCGAAACCGTCACCGGCGAAGGCATCGTTGCAGTCTTCGGTTTTCCCGGAGAAGACAAGGAACAAGCGGAGAAAGCGACGCGCCATGCCCTTTCGCTTTTGGAGTCATTCGAAAAACTCCGCGGCAATTCGCGCGACGAAGCTTTCAACAAATTCAACGTCCATTTCGGGATCAGCTCCGGAAGAATGGTCGTCGCGCCGCTCGAACAAAACGGCGGCGGCTTGCTCACCACCGGCGAGCCGGTGGAATTGGCGCGGCGCTTCTGCATCGCCAACCGCTTTTATGGTTCGAG